>DNPI01000196.1:2635-6481 GCA_003501525.1 Planctomycetota bacterium | reverse complement strand
CACGCATTGCTAAGCCAATTGCATGACCAGCGGATGAGCAAGCCGATGCAGTTGCAAAGCAAGCGCCTTGGAGACCTAACTCTATCGCAACATTCGCAGGCAAAGCATTGGCCATTGTGTTGGGAATAAAGAAAGGGCTAACTCTTCTTGGACCTTTTGCCGCTAAAACCGCGTGCTGGTCCATGATGGTCTGTATGCCGCCAATCCCGGTACCGAGAATGGCGCCAGAGCGTTCAGGTTCGAACAGGTTCTCCTGCTGAAGGCCGGAGTCTTGCCAAGCTTCCCGCGCCGCAACGAGTCCGAACTGGGTAAGTGGATCGAGGCGGCGCTGCTCTTTTGAGGTGAAGTGGTCATCGGCGTGATAGTGCACACCCCGGACTTCACCAGCAATTTTTGCCGCGAATTCCTCTGTGTCGAATCTCTCTATCAGAGCAATGCCGCTATCACCCCTCAGCAGGGCACTGAAAAAAGTGTCAGCCCCCAGCCCTAGTGGTGTTACCGCTCCGAGACCCGTTACGGCGACTCTGCGACCGCCAGCAGTGATGAAAAATCTCCTAGAGTCGAACGAATGGCTAGCCGGAAAACTTGCCGGAAATGTATCCGACCGCATCCCCGACCGTCTGGATCGTTTCAGCGTCTTCGTCTGGAATAGTGATGTCGAAGGCGCTTTCAAACTCCATGACGAGTTCCACCGTGTCCAAGCTGTCAGCGCCTAAATCATTGATGAAGCTGGTCTCGAGAGCAAGCTTGTCACGCGATGCACCCATGTGTTCGCAAACAATTTCGTAGACCTTTTCTTGAATGTCAGTCAATTGTGAATCCTGATACTGAGTAATGTGTCAAGGCTCTGTAAGAGAGCCCCAATCGAACGGACGAGAATTGTAATGATGCCGCTAGGCGAGGGAAAGCCCCCCGTCCACTGTTACAACCTGGCCAGTAATGTAATCAGCGGAAGGGCTAAGAAGGAAGCGAACTGTAGAGGCGACTTCGGCAGCGGTTCCAGGCCTACCCAGCGCTGTTTTTGCGACCATCAACTCTTTGCCTTCCTCGGTTAGGGCGGCTGTCATATCGGTTTCGATAAAACCGGGGGCGACGACATTGGCAGTAACTCCTCGACCTCCAAGCTCTAGAGCGATTGAGCGTGCGAGCCCATGGAGGCCGGCCTTTGCGGCGCAGTAATTCGCTTGACCAGCATTTCCCGTTTGAGCGACCACAGAACCCATAAAAATCATTTTTCCGCGCCGCTGTTTCATCATTGGCTTTGTGCAGGCTTTTGCGAAGTTAAAAGCTCCGCCTAGATTGACTTGGACAACTTTGTCGAAATCGTCCGCCCCCATCCGAAGCAGAAGGTTGTCCCGGGTGATGCCTGCATTGGCGATTAATCCATCTACGCCTCCCCATGCATCAAGCACTTCGGCCACTGCAGCGTCAGCTGTTTCCGGATTGCCAACATCTCCTTCTAGGGGAAGGAATTCGCCGTCAGCGGCCAGGACCGCCGACTCGACTTCAGCAAGGTTGTCTTTCGTTGTGGCTAGTCCCGCAATGCGGCATCCAGCCTCGGCTAAGTCCTGGGCGATGGAAAATCCAATCCCCCGCGAAGCGCCGGTAATGAGAACCCGAAAATCTTTCATTTCAGTCAACATTGGAGGTGGCAAAGGTTTGTAGGTCTTGTGGTGTCTGCAGCGAGATTACTTCAGCTTGAGGAGCAATGCGACGTGCAAGGCCAGTTAGTACGCGTCCTGGGGCAGGCTCAATAAAGACGGCGTCGTCCGATTCGGATGCCATGGCGCGGAATGAATCCTCCCATAAAACTGTTGAAGTCAGTTGAGTCGCAAGATTGTCCTTGATCAATTGCGGGTTATGGCCAGGCTGGGCAGTGGCGTTTTGCCATATGGGGAACTGAGGCTCTTTGAATTCGACTTGATTTAGCGCTTCGAGGAGTGAGTTGGCGGCGGGGCGCATAACCTCGGAGTGAAAAGCGCCTGCAACATCAAGGCGTAATGCGCGCTTGGCTCCTGCGGTAGGAGCTTCAGCTTCAAAAGCGTCGAGAGCCTCGTTTTCGCCGCTCACTACAATTTGCCCAGGGCTGTTTAGGTTTGCTATCTGAATAGTTTTCCCGGTCCGTTCAGCGATGTCAGAGCACAGTGATTTGGTCCTTTCGATGCCCAGTCCAAGCACTGAGGTCATCCCCGAAGGGCAGTCTTCGCTTGCTGCTTGCATTGCACTGCCACGTAAAGCGACAAGCCGAAGCCCTTCCTCAAAGGTCAAAACATTTGCAGCAGTAAGGGCGCTGTATTCACCCAGAGAAAGGCCAGCCGCCATCGTTCCTTCGAAAGGGGCTCCGGTGCATTCTTCAAGCGCAGCAAGTGTGGCAATAGAGCAGGTGAAAATTGCAGGTTGTGCGCGATCAGTCCTAATCAATTCGTCCGCGGGGCCCTCGAAGCACAGAGCTGCCAAAGAAAAGCCAAGGATGTCATCGGCTTGTTGGAATATCTTGCGTGCCGCGCGTGAAGATTCTGCCAGCTCTGCACCCATTCCTGGACTCTGGGCACCTTGCCCAGGAAAAAGGATGCCCGCCTTTATTACCATCGAATGCGAGCTCCTGCCCAAGCTAATCCAGCTCCAAAAGCGGCCATCACGAGAAGGCTATTTTTTTCTAGTTTATTGTGCGCGGAAAGTTCCGAGAGACATATTGGGACAGTGCCAGCGGATGTATTCCCGAATCGGTCGATGTTGATATAGACTTTTTCGGGTGGGATTTCGAGACGTGCAGTTGCGGTTTCAAGAATGCGCTTGTTCATTTGATGCGGAATAACCCAGCCAAGTTCGCTTATGTCTTGCCCGTCCATGGCCCACTCCATTAGGCCTGTCATTTGATCTACTGCGAATCGGTAGACATCTCTGCCTTGCATGCGCAACAAGTGATTCCCCTCTGCTAAGTCTTCTTGCGTGATGGACTGATAGCTTCCCCCTACTGGTCGCGTGATGAAGTGATAGCCGCTGCCATCGGACCCCAGCGTTAAATCCTCTATCAAGCCTTGTTCGCAGTCATCGTGACGTCTCAAGAGGACGCCCCCACACCCATCAGCAAAGAGAACGACCGTGCCTCTGTCGTGTATGTCAGTAATCCGAGACAGCGCCTCTCCCCCGAGGACGAGGACATTTTTATAAGCGCCTGAGGCGATAAATTGGCGCCCTACCGAAAGGGTGTAGAGGAAGCCTGCGCATCCCGCATTAATATCGAAAGCGCCTGCTTTTTCGCAACCGAGCTTGTCTTGAACAATGCAGGCGACGGAGGGGACGAGGTAGTCAGGGGACACTGTTCCAATGATGACTAAATCGACTTCGGAAGGAAGAACACCAGCTTGTTCGAGGGCCGCCTTCCCGCATGCAGCGAAATGGTCGGAAAGCTTTTCTCCGTCCTCCAGCCAGCGTCGCTGCGAGATCCCAGTGCGCTGAACAATCCACTCGTCCGAGGTGTCCACGAATTGTGTGAACCAATCGTTGTCTATCACGCGATCAGGGACACTGTGCCCGACGCCGGCAATCCCAACAGGTATAGGCACGGTCACGACGATGAAGTTGCTTCCTGCGAGTATTCAGACACTGCTTCAACAATATGCTGATTTACTTCTTTTTCGACTTCATCTCTCGCAGCGAAAAGTGCTGCGGGGACAGCCTTGGCTTCGGACCTACCATGACCCACTACGACTGTGCCCTGAACTCCCAAAAGGATAGCTCCACCAACCTCAGTGTAATCAGCCACGCCCAAAAGGCTGCGAAAGGCTGATTTTCCTCCATCAGATGCTTCATCGCCTAAGCGTGCGAATCCCGCCATAAGAAATT
>DNPI01000196.1:0-2325 GCA_003501525.1 Planctomycetota bacterium | reverse complement strand
CCCGCCATAAGAAATTCGCCAAAACCCTCCAAAACTTTGATTACGGTATTGCCACTGAATCCATCTGCGATGATGACGTCGACGTTGCCTTCAAATATTTGATTCCCTTCTATGTTTCCGTGAAACGGAAGATTAGAGGCCTCTAGCAAGGCGTGAGTTTCCTTCAGTACAGTGTTCCCTTTGGAAGCTTCTCCTCCGATATTTAAGAGGCCGAGACTCGGATTTTCAGCATTCAAAATATCCTGAGCATAGGCGCGGCCCATTAATCCATAATGAAAGAGATGTTCGGGCTTTGGCGAAGGATTAGCGCCAGCGTCGACCATGACAAAGCGGCCATTGACACCTTGTAGTGACACGGCAATGCCAGAACGCTTGATCCCAGGTAGCAAGCCAAGGCCCACTGCAGATGCCACTACCGTTGCGCCGGTGTTGCCAAACGATACAAGCCCACTGGCTGCCCCCCGGGCGACGGCGTCAACGCAAAGCCGAATCGAGGAGTCTGCTTTTGAGCGCAAAGCTTCAGCTGGTGATTCCTCGCCCTCAACTCTGACTTCAGTGTTAATGATCTCAGGGCAATCGGCGCCACTGCCCATTTTCTCTCGAATTAGCTGCTCAGGGCCAACAAGGAGCAGGCCATCTGGAGGAAAACTCTGCTCAAGGGCTAGCGCCACGCCAGCGATTATTTCATTTGGGGCGTGGTCGCCACCCAGGACGTCCACAGCGATGCGCATAAATGTTTCTTAGAAATCGTCCTTAGGGACGACCTCCCGGCCTTTGTAATGTCCGCATTCCTCGCAAACAGCGTGCGGGCGTCCTTGGGTCCCACAGCGCGCGCAAGCGCGAAGCGTGACAGGTGCCGTTGAGCGCCCAGCGGAACGCTTACGGGCACGAGATTTTGAATGTTTTCTCTTTGGATGAGCCATAATTCGTTATCACAATCGGGTCTTTGCTCCCTAAGGTGGGGCATTGTCCCTCACGAGCGGCAAAGGGTCAAGCCGTGTTATTAAGTGATTGCGAGAGTAGTTGTGCGCCATTTTCCACTGTCTCGCCTTTTGAGCCTTGCCCTTGCGCAAAGTCAGCGCGGCCCCCACCTCCTCCACCGACGGATTTCCCAAATTCCTTTGCGAGCTCGTTGGCGGGGAATTCACTTAAGTCAGAAAGAATGGCAAAGGGAACGGAAGTCTGGTTGCCCCCCACAAGAAGCACGACAGGACAGAGGACGTCGTGGACAGCGGCATCTTTTCGGAGTGAGTCTGCGATAACTCGCAAACCTTCCGCTTCAACACCAGGGAAAAAAGCCCAGCCCAATTTTCCCGAAACCTGAAGAGTGGATAACGCCTTGTCAGGAGAAGGCACTGGCGAGTCTTGGGATTTGTCTGCTTTCCTTGACTTGCCTATTAAGCTTTCAAGCCTTTCAACTAGCTGTTCTCGGGGCACCCTGAGCTTGCTCTCGATGGTTTTTAAATAGCTACGATCCTCTTTCCACATTGCAACTGCGGCAGGGCCGGCAATGGCTTCAATACGGCGAACGCCAGCTGCTAACGATTTATCGGAAAGGATTACAAATAAGCCAATTGCGCCCGTGTGAGGCACGTGCGTTCCACCGCACAGTTCTTTGGAAAATTCGGGGACATCGACAACCCGCACTTCGTCACCGTACTTTTCCCCGAAAAGGGAGATTGCCCCTTCCTCTCGCGCAGCATCTAAAGAACAAGTTTCAGACCGCACGGCATGGTTTTTGGTGATTTCATCTTGGACGAGGGCCTCGACTTTCGCTTTCTCCCCATCAGACAAGGCTTTGTCAGTTGTGTAGTCAAACCTTAGTCGATCCGGAGTTACGAGCGATCCGGCTTGCCCAACCTCTTCGCCTACAACCCTGCGAAGGGCCGAGTGGAGCAGATGAGTTGCCGTGTGATGGATTTCTGTCGCGCGCCTGTTGGAGCTCTGGATAGCGGCAGTAACTTCATCGCCGATATTTATTGCCTCTGTTGTTTTGCCGGAATGAAGGATGAACGCATCGGCCGATTTCGTATCGAGGACCTGAAAGACAGCTTTCCCCTTGAGAGAAGAAAGGATTCCCGTATCCCCCACCTGCCCCCCGCCCTCTGGGTAAAAAGGTGTTGTGTCCAGTACAACCACTCCGGCCCTATTGGCTTCAAGGCTCTCTACGAGGCTGTCGTCAGAAAGTAGCGCGACGACGGTGGCTGCAACCACATCTTCGTCCCAACCGCAGAATTGAGTACTGCTTATGTCGGCGGCCTGGAGTGCACCGGCTGTCGAGGAAGTGAAAACGTCTCCAGCGATACTTGAGTCGCCACGCGCGCG
>DNPI01000080.1 GCA_003501525.1 Planctomycetota bacterium | reverse complement strand
GTTCAAATCCCCTTGGGGTCACCAATCAGCCCGCTGACGTAACGTTGGCGGGTTTTTTCTTATTCTGCCATGGGGTGGGCTTGCTGATAGAGGCGTCGCAAGCTTTCTACATTGACATGTGTGTAAATCTGGGTGCTTCCTAAATCGGCATGTCCAAGCAACTCTTGGACTGTACGGAGATCCGCTCCACGACGCAGTAGATGGGTTGCAAAGGAGTGTCGCAAAGTATGTGGGGAACAGTGCCGGGATATCCCTGATTTAAGCAGAGCCTTTTTAAGGATTTTGGCAACGGAACGCGTTGACAACCTTTTGTTGAAGCGGTTGAGGAATAAAGGCCCTTGATTGGCTTTCTCGAGGGCTTTGAACTCTAAGTATTTTTGGAGAGCTTTTTGGGCATGTAGGCCGAGCATGCCGAGGCGCTCTTTCGCGCCCTTGCCGAGTATGCGTACGACACCAGTATCCATTTGTATGTGTATTTCATCTATGCGGACTAATTCTGCGACTCTACACCCCGTCGAATAGAGAGTCTCAAGGATTGCGCGATCGCGTAGCCCTTGTGGGTCATCATCTTTTGGGGTGGTAAGCAGCGCTTCGACTTCTTCTTCTTCGAGATAACGAGGCAGCTTCCCGCGCCGGCGAGGGCCTCGGAGCAGAGAGGCCGGATTACTTTCTATTTGATTTGCTTCCTCCAGCCATCGGAAGAAGGTCTTTATAGTCGATAAATGTCTGGCGAGAGAACTAGGGCTGAGTCCTTTCTCAGCTAGCTGCCCAAGATGTAATCGAAGCTGAGGGGTTTTTATGTCGGGAGGTGCAATTAGTCCCTCGTTTTCTCGGAGGAATTTCAATAATCTGCCAAGATCAGTTTCGTAAGCTCGTAGTGTATGTGAGCTCAAACGCCTTGCTTGGGATAAGTGGGTTAAGAAGTCTTTCTTCGCTTTCTCTAGGGCACCCATGTGAGCCATAATACGTGCCATGCAGACTTTTTCTGTTCGTATCCTTGCTGAAGGTGAAGGGCCAACACCGGTTCAAATGCTGCAAGCGCTTCCGCGGCAAGCCTCTCCGATTTTGTTGGATAGTTCCGATGGAAGTGGCTGGACTTTTTTGGGGTGGAATCCAGATAAAAAGTGTCGTGGTCGTCTAACGCCTGGAGTCATTGAGAACGCTAAGGGGCCTTCTGGAAGGTGGCCAATCTCTAGTGTGGACCCAGGTGCTGTCTTAGAAGATGCGTGGAAAGAGGAAGTCTGGTGTCTAGATGATCCGAGTCTTCCGCTTGGACCTGCATGGATGGGTTGGCTTAGCTTTGAGAGTGGCCATGCTTGGGAACCTTTTCCATGGATTTCCGAATCGATATCCACTTTCCCCGACTGGGATTTTAGTCGATACCGTGCGGGCATCCTTTTCGACCCGGAGGGAAGATTTAAGCTTCTTTGGGCTGAGGGGAAAGAAGATGGGTCGCATGATCGCCGAGGGTGGGAGAGCGATTTTCAGCGCTTGCTGGTGGCTTCCGATGCTCAGGTTGAACAACCAGAAACTCTTGTTTCAGTGGTGGGGCAGGCATCTTTTGAAAGAAGAGTCGAAACGCTGCGGGAGTGGATCGCCCGGGGGGATCTTTTTCAGGCCAACCTATCTCATCGAATGCTTGCTTCGCCTCCTTTTGATTCTCGGGCACTTTATTCAGGTGTTCGTGCCACTCAGCCTACGTCGATGAGTGCGTATTGGGAGGATGCAGAAGGTAAAGCTTTGCTTTCCTGGTCTCCAGAATTGTTTTTGTCAGTTGATGGCAACTTGTTAGAAACGCGACCAATTAAGGGAACAGCTTCTCGAGGCTCCAGAGAGGAAGAGGACAGCGTTCGAGCTTCTGGTCTTGAAGCATCTCCTAAAGAGGTATCTGAATTGAGCATGATTGTTGATATGGCTAGGCATGATTTAGGCCGACTTGCGCCTCCAGGTGGTGTTAATGTTTTGAGCACAGGTGAGCTAGAAGCTTTTCCAACTTTGTTTCATCGGACGGCTAGGATTCAGGCGCAATGGAATGCTGATGATGGTATTTCTTCTCTGTTGCGTGCAACTTTCCCTCCTGCTTCTATCACTGGGGCGCCAAAAGTGCGGGCACTCCAGGCCATTGCAGAGCTGGAGAAGGTGGCTAGAGGTCCTTACTGTGGGACTTTGGGGTGGTGGCGACCGGGCTTGCCACAGGGAGCCTTTTCTGTGCTTATTCGTACCGCTGAAGTCTGTAGTAAACAGCTAGCATTGAGCGTTGGTGCCGGTATTGTTTGGGATTCGGACCCCACCCAGGAGTGGGAGGAAACACTTCTGAAAGCCCGTTTTTTAGGTCAATGCACCGAAGCTCCTACGAAAGCCCTCTGTTCTTAACGCTTGATGGTCGGGATTTGAAAGCTGGAGCCCCGGCTTTACCTGCAGGGATGCCAGGGGTACTAAGAGGTGAGGGAGTTTTTGAAGCATTTTTGGTAAGAAGAGGACTGCCGACCCCATATTTGAGTGAACACGAGGCACGATTGGCTCGTAGTGCTGCTCTAATCGATATGGACATTGGAACGAATCTTATGGAAGGTCTAACGCCTTTTGTTAATCGTTTGCCCAAGGAGGAAGACTGGCGAGTGCGGCTAACATTGTTTCGCCGTGAGGATGATGGAGTATCGCGTATGTGGTCGGCTTCGATTGCGCCGCCACCACCGCTACAAGTAGTTTTGGCAATATCGGAGGTGCGAAGGGATCCACGGGATTTGCTTGCTGGAGCTAAAACAATTTCTCGCGTTGGACTCGGATTAGAGCGTCGGAGAGCACTTGCTGCGGGTGCTTTCGAAGCATTAATCCCTACGTTGGACGGAGATTTGGCCGAAGGGACCTCAAGTAATTTTTTTGTGGTTAAAAATGGCGTTGTTCGTACCCCTAGCTTAGATCGGGGGATTTTGTCCGGTGTTACGCGTAGTGTTGTTCTTGGAATTTGTAAAAAAAGTGGAATTCCCGCTGTAGAAGCCCGTGTCGAACTGGAAGATTTAGAGAATGCTGAAGAAATATGGATTACCAGCTCCATCCTTGGAGTCCAGCCTGTGGTTAGGATAGTAGGGATGCCTT
>DNPI01000096.1 GCA_003501525.1 Planctomycetota bacterium | reverse complement strand
GTTCTCCGTCAGCCGTTGGATGAGCGGAAGTGCGAAAGCTGCAGTCTTGCCGGTTCCTGTTTGGGCCAAACCAAGAATGTCGCGGCCCTCCATGGTTTGGGGAATGGCTTCGGCTTGGATTGGCCGAGGTTCCTGGAATCCGGCCTCAAACAGGGCGCGAAGGATATTTTTGTTAAGACCGAAAGCTGCAAAAGCGTCTTCCGACCGCGAGGGTCGTGTTTTGTTCATGGTGACTGGATTTCGGAGTTGTTGTACTCCGACGCTTACTGCGAAGGAGTTCCCAACCTATCCAGCAGGAACAAGTTAGACACAGGGGCGGGTTTTCCGGGACCAAAAAGTACGGAATCCGGATTCTGCTGCACACCGGGTCGCTGAGCGCGACCGAACCGAGGATTATAACGATTTTTATCGCAAGTTAAGACCGTAGAGAAAGTTTGGGGTTAAAGGACTTCTCTTAAATAAGGGCATATACCTCGAGAAAGGTCAGAAACCATGCGAGAAAACTAATTTGATTTATATTAGCTAGTAGGATTAACTTCGGAATTTCATGATTCGCATTCTTTTCCTTCCGCTGTTCGCGCTATTCTTTCTCGTTGCGGGCTCTTTGCCGGCTCAGAGTGCGAAAGATCTTGCAGGAGAGACCGTCGGTCAGCTTCTATCGCGAATAAAGGTCAGCAAGAATGCGACGTCGAAGTCAGTTTTCGAAGAATTAGGGAAACGGAAAAGCGAGAAAGCTTTTGCTGCCCTTGAAGATTCGCTCCCTTTTTTGAAGGGGGAAGTAGCGTTTCGGAAAGCCTTCCTCGCATTTAGGCATTTTCAGGGCATTGAAGAATTGGAGCGAGATGCCCTCGATTTGCTGCATAAGAAATCTAAGAGCTCCGACCCCAACGCTAGTGTTCCTGCTGCTCACGGATTGGGATTGCTTGGGTCGGTTGCTCATCCGCTATTGGAAGAGATAGTGCGCTCTTCGAGAGATGCGCGGACCCGATCTGTAGCGCTGGCGCCTTTATTACCCGCGATGACTTTGCGGGCTAGTAAGAAGGATTTTCGGCTTTTTGTCGAGAACTACAAAAGTACCTGGAAAGTCCCGATTTCTCTTGGTGAGCAAACTGCGATTGATTTTGCGCGTACTGGCGGCCCCAATCTCTTCTCCCGATCTCTTAAGAACGAAAATCTCACTAGTGAAGTCCGGCGGATGCTAATTGTCGGATTGGTCGCTATTTCAGGTGAAGAGGTAGATGCTGTTTTGGCTGAGGGCTTGCTATCTAAGGAACCACGTATTGTTCAGGAGTGCCTTGTTTCTTTGGGAATGCGGGGTGCTACTGCGCACCGGAAGGCTGTTGAACGACTTGTGCGGCATAAGAATGATGTCATTCGCCGGGAAGCGTTGGTTGCCCGAGCTCGTCTCTCTTTGATTTTGGGGCCTCAAATTGTTCCCGATCTTTTCGATGATCTTCTTATTCAGGCCCGGAGCAAAGGACTAGTGGAGCGCAATGCTGCAGCCATTTCTTTAGGTGAACTTCGTTCACCAGAGGCAATCGAGGCTTTGCACGACCTTCTCGCTGACTCCGAATATTCGGTCCGAATGGAGTCTCTCTTGTCGTTAGGTTCTGCTCGAAAATCGGCATCAATACCGGTTCTGATCGAACGCCTCGAAGTTGCCAATGGAGTTGAATTGGAGTTGACCGGGGAGACCCTTCGGGCTTTGACCGGCCAGGATTTTGGCCCGACCCCTGATTTTTGGAGAGCTTGGTGGAGAGATCATGAGACTGATTTTGTCATGCCTTCCGCCGAAAAAGTTGCTGCCGCTCAGGCAAAGAGAGGGCAAGAGCGATCTAAACATTCCACTGGCAGCGATTTTTTTGGGTTGCGTGTTACTAGCGAACGAGTTGTTTTTGTAGCTGATTTGTCAGGATCAATGATTCATGCGAATTCCCAAGGGATTCAAAGGATTGATGCTCTTCGAAATGAATTAGGAAATTTCATTGGTGACTACCCTGATGGTGGCTTGTTCAACATTGTGACTTTTGCCTCCCAAGTGAAATCTTGGCAGCCCACTATGGTGGTCATGAACACAACAAGCCGTAGGGAAGCTTTGGCTTATGTTGCCAAGCTAAAAATTTCTGGGCAGGCGACCGCTATTTACGATGGCCTGGAAATAGCGTTTAACGACCCAAGAGTCGACACCTTGGTCGTTCTCTCTGATGGTATTCCTTCGGGAGGATCTGTGAACAATGTGGATGCAATTATTGATGATGTCAGCCGTTGGAACATCCTTCGGTATGTCGTCATCAATTCTGTTGCCTTAGGTGTAGAGAGCCGCCTTCTGCGAACCCTTGCCCAAGCTAGCCACGGGCAATATGTTCGGGTTAAATAAGCTCCGAATTCTGGTTGGCTGATTTTTAGAGGCTGACAGCGCAGTAGCAGCTGGCTGGGGGCTCAACATCAGCTCGGGCCCAAGCTGCAGCAGTACGAGGAGCTAAGGAGTCTGCTTCAGCAATCTTGCCTTGTCCTCTGAGGGCTTGTTCAAGGCCCAAGAGGGACCAAGCATTTTCTGGATGATGTCCTAGGTCATTCTTGTAAACATCTTCAGCTTCTTCCAATTCCCCGTGCGCAATCAGTAAGGCTCCAAGAGTATGACGGACAGGGAATAGCCACCCAGGTGGCTCTGCATAAAGCATGGCATCTTCTTGTGCGACAGCTTCTCGTAGCATTTGAAGGCCTTGGTCTGTTTTCCCTTCTCGCCAGAGCACTTCACCTTCCGCCACATTCCTGGCGAGTTCCATGATGCTGGCTGCTGAGTTGGATCCAATCGCCCATTCCTCTGGGATGGCATCGGCAAGGCCTTGGAATCTAACGAGCTCTTTTCGTGCCGCCGCGCGCTCTCCGAGGTTCGCGAGAGCTATGGTTCTGGCGTAAGCCCGCATTGCTCGACTTGCCAATCGGAAATCTGGGTATTCAGGCTGGTCGAGTATTTCCTTCCATTTTCCGAAACGCACAAGTGCGTGGAGGCGGCCATTTGCTATTCCATCTACTTTTGGCGCAAACATGCGAAGCGTCTCCTCTGGAGTCTCGGCTTCCATTTTCGCAAAGGCAGAGAGGGCGAGTTCGCTTCTTCCTTCCATCATGGCCGCATAGGCCAAGAAGTGCATGTTGTGAAGAAAATAGAGGCGATAGAAGGTCGGTTTGCCCACTACGTTGAAGTAGGCATCGTCAGCTTCAATGGCTTTTTGGTTAGCTTTTACCGCTTCTGCGTAA
>DNPI01000232.1 GCA_003501525.1 Planctomycetota bacterium | reverse complement strand
CATCCGAGCCAGAGTTTCTGGCGCAAGATTAACTTTCCTCGCGCGAGAGTCCACTTCAGAGCCTGGTTCATTAAAAGCCAAATGCCCGTTCACTCCCACCCCTACCACCTGGAGGTTAATCCCTCCAGCCATCGCAATGGCTTTGCAATACGCAGCACAGGATTTTTCAACACCCGCACTCACCGTCGAAGAAGGGAAAGGTGTAAAAGAATCCTCAAGGAAATCCACCTTCCCGATAAATCGGGCCTCCAAAGAAGCAGCAAAACCAGCTGTATCATCTCGTTTCAATGGCCAGTACTCATCGAGATGGAAGGCGCGCACTCTAGAAAAAGAGAGACCCGCTTCGCGATGGCGCCGTACGAGAGAATCAAAAATAGGGTTCATTGTTGCGCCGGTAGCCAAGCCCAAGACAAAAGGATCCTCTCTCTCATAAGCTGCTTGAATCCGACGTTCAATGCGCTGCGCAGCGATGTCCGCGACTGCAAGCGGTTCAGAAACGACTTCTATTGTTTGCTTCATTTGGCAATTCCCTGCATTTCAATATCTTTCCAAGCAACCTTTGTTTTTCCGCCTCCATGAACCTGAAATGCGATGAAGCCTGAAATGTCCTTTGCCTGATTCCAATTAACGCAAGAAACGCCGTTGACCCAGGTCCGAATCTGATTGCCTTCGCATCTAATCCGATAGCGATTCCACTCGCCGACTTTAAAAGATTCGCGCGCTTCTTCATTTCCTTCAAGAGAAGCTATCCAACCCGTACGACCTTCATCGTAAAGTCCACCCGACCAAGCTCTCTCACTTGAGTCAATTTCGACTTGATATCCAGCAACCTTGCCATCACCTCGATAGTGGCTGCGAATTTGGATGCCCGAATTCCCCTCCGGTTGGATACGCACCTGACAAGTCAATTCGAAATCACCGAATGCTTTCTTACTCACAAGAAACGCATTACCACCAGAAGCACCCTCTCCTGTAAGGATCCCTTGTGAAAACTGGAAATCAGCTTTTCCTCCGGCAATCTCCCAACCTGAAAAATCAGGGCCAATCCATGACATGCTCTCCGCCTGGCTTGGTACACAGCTAGCAGAGAGGATAATTACTACCCATTTGAGTGAATGGCGAAGCCCCATGAGAGAGCTAATCCTACCCGTAGAGCTATCCTGCCGAGCGATGGATTCGACACCCACCTGGAGATACAGCATCGCTTTGCGCCTCTTATGCGTAGCAACCGCACCGCTTTTGTGTGCGAGCACAGTCACGAGCCAGGCTGGAGATAAAAAGGGAGAACTCCAGCCTCCCTTGCCGGCTGAGCTCCGACTGCCTCCTCCTCCCACGTTGAGCCCAGAAGAAGCAATAGAGTCCTTCACACTAGAATCCGGGTTTAAGATTGGCCTAGTCGCTTCTGAGCCACTTATAGACGACCCTGTAGTCGCAAAATTCGATGAAGACGGACGGCTTTGGGTAGTCGAGATGAAAGGGTATATGCCGAACCCCGATGGCACCGGCGAGGAAATTGACAATGGCTTAATTGCCGTACTTGAAGACGAAGATGGCGACGGCCAAATGGACAAAAAGACAACTTTCCTCCATCGGCTCGTCCTACCACGAGCAATTGGGTTTGCCCCAGGAGGTGTCATTGTCCTAGCTCCTCCGGATCTCCTTTTCTGTCGGGACTTAGACGGAGATGGAGAAGCAGAAGAAGTTTCGCGGATAGATACTGGTTTAGGAGGCATTTATAGCCCGGAACATGCTCCAAATGGCTTGATGCGCGGCATCGACAACTGGATTTATCTCGCGAATCACAATAGTCGCTATAGATTCCATGCAGGGAAATGGGAAAAGTCCCAAGTCGGAGTTGGAGGGCAGTGGGGGCTCTCAAAAGATGATTCGGGGCGTTTATTTTTCAACTACAACAGCGATCCGCTTCGCGTCGACCTTACGCCTTCTCACTATGCCATTCGTCACCCAGGCTTAGGAAAAGCAAAGGGGCCGAATTCCAGCGTACTCAAGCAGGGCCCGGTTTGGCCTGTGCACCTTACCCCGGGAGTAAATCGCGGCTACCAGAAAGGACTATTGAACGCAGGGAAATTGTCGAGATGGACAGCCGCTTGCGGTCCCGTGATTTACAGAGGGACCTCTTTCCCTCCCTCCTTTTATGGCAATGCTTTCATCTGTGAAACTGCTGGGAATCTCGTGCAAAGATGCATCATTGAAGAATCTGACGGCACTCTTAAAGGAAGCGTTGCAACCCCCGATAGAGAATTCCTTGCCTCAACTGATGAAAGATTTCGACCGGTCAATCTTTTTAACGGGCCTGACGGGAACCTCTTCGTTGTCGATTTCTACCGAGGAATTATCCAGCATCGTTTGTTTATGACATCTTTCCTACGAACACAGGTAGAAGACCGTGAACTCGCAACACCTCTCGGGCTAGGCAGGATATGGAGAATCAGTCCGAATCACGACAACGGGAATGAACAGCCACAAATGTCCACGGCATCATCCGAAACACTAGTCCAATATCTCGATCATCCCCAGGGCTGGTGGAGGGACACAGCTCAGCGAGTTTTGGTTGACCGAGGAGACCCAGCCGCCATCCCTGCATTAAAAATTCTGGCACGCAAGGGATCACCGCTCGGTCGGCTACATGCCCTATGGACTCTAGAAGGCTTAAATGAACGAGATACAACGATTCTAAAAAATGCGCTCCAAGATCCAGACCCATGGGTAAATGTTGCCGCAATTCGCATTTTGGAACCTGTGCTTGCCTCCAGCGGGATTAAGGATTTTCGGGATTCCTTGGCCACCATCGCTAGACATGGCTCGATTGATAGTCGCCGTCAGCTCGCATTGAGCCTCTCCTTCGCACCCTTTCCGGGAACAGAAAAAATTTGGGCGGCACTCCTAGAAAATGGGATGTCTGACGCACCCCTGCGAACGGGAGCCCTCTCTGGTCTACAAGGTCTAGAAATCCCTTTACTCGAAGTTCTTGCAGAAGAAGCCTCATGGGAAGAAAAATCCCACGGGAGACAAGCGCTTTTGCATGACTTAGGACGCTGTGTGGCCGCCGCTGGAGAAGAAGAAGACATTGCAGCCCTTATTGCAGATTTCGTCTTAAATCCTGGAACAAACGTGTGGCAAAAGGAAAGCCTGTTGCAAGGTATGGTCACCGGGCTCCCAAGAGGGCGCACTTTCACAGGACTCCCTCCAAAATCTGTGCGGGACCTCTCGCAACTGCAGGGCAGCCCCTTACAAAGCATCGCCAAAAGTCTGCAAGAAAAATTGCACTGGGTGACTGTGCCTGAAACTTCTGCCCCTCAAAGCCCTGCATTTCTTGCTGCGCAAGAAAGAGGTCGAAGAATATTCCGAACAACCTGCATCAATTGCCACCAAGCTAACGGTCAAGGTCTGGACGGATTAGCCCCCCCCTTGGCAGGCTCGGAATGGTTAGACAAGCCTAACTCCGAACTCGCTAATATTGTGACAAATGGCCTAGACGGGCCGATTAATGTCGCGGGGAAATCTTGGGATTTAGTCATGCCAGGTATACCTAGCCTTTCAAATAAAGATGTCGCGGATGTGCTGACTTACATTAAGTTTCGGTGGGCGAAATCCCCCGAACACGTTCTCCCTGTTCAAGTTAAAAAACCGTGATTCTTGCGCTAACGCTTGCGATATCTCTTCAGCAAGAGCCTTGGATTCCCGCAATCGAAGCTGGCAAAAAAGCTATGCAAACCGGCAATGCGGAAGAAGCATATAAACACTTCTATTACGCACTTTCGCTCGTCCCGGACCCCGGTCCAGTCTTAGAACTTCTACTTGAAAACGCGCAAGGGAATCCGGACGCGCGCGTCATGTGGGCTGTGGATTGGGCCGCATACGCCGCTGATGAGAGAGGGGTAATTAAGCCTACACGTGACATGCGCAGGAAACTGCCACCTGAAGATTCCGTTCCGCTCGAATTGGCCAAAGCTAGAACATCTGCCGTCAGAGAACTGGGACGCTTTCACGGCAAATGGGAGAAATCGCGAAAAATCGGAGCTTCCTTAGTCGCTGAGTGGGCGGAAGATCTTGGCAGAACTTTAGCCGCCCCATCCCCGGCCCTTATCAATGGACCGGCGGCCAATTTCGATGCGAACCTTGCGCCAAATCATGCCGGGATGAAGCGAGTGCACACCGCACTGCAAGATGTAATTAGGACC
>DNPI01000094.1:1443-6655 GCA_003501525.1 Planctomycetota bacterium | reverse complement strand
AAGACAGACCTGACGGGACTCAAATCCGTCGTTTTAGGGTGAAGCTTACGCCCGAGGCGGCAGAGGGGCGCCTTTACAGTTCAGCTTTGGCTGAAACGACTTTAGGGCACAACCTTGAGATTTTAATCCACGCTCAAATCCTTGGGCCGGTTCGATATTATCCCAGTAATCGCCTTTGGTTTGGCATGCAAGACCAAGGGCAGGAACGAAAAATGACTGTGCGTTGCCAAGCTGCGACAGATACTGTTGTCCTTCAAGCTCCAGAGGCTGTGTTCACTGGTTCCGATGCTTTTAGTGTTCAAGTCGTGGAGAAAACACCCGGTGGGGAATATCTTGCTCGTGTGCGCTTGTCCCCTGATGCTACGGTTGGAAGGCACAACGGGATTTTAGAAATTAAATGGCCTCAAGAATTGGGCCTCCAAACGTTTGAGATTCCAATTTCCTCTATTGTCCGCAAAGCACCTTGAGGGAACAGCTCGGCCAAATCCTTCTCGCCCAGGGCGCTATCACAGAAGCCCAGCTAAGAGCTGGTCTGGCTGACCAGGAAAAGCGCACCATTTCTTTAGGCAAGGCTCTTGTCGAAGCGGGTGCGGTTGAAGAAGACATTGTTGCGCGAGCTTTAGCCAAGCAGTCGCGACTTCCTTTTGTAGACCTTGCTGGTAAAAAAACGCCGGCGAGACTTTCTGGTCTTCTTGACAGTACAGCTGCTTGGGAAATGGAAGCTCTCCCGGTGAAAGAGGACGGAGATGTGTTGCTCGTTGCGGTCTCCGATCCTGCCAAAGTGGTTGTTCTCGACACCCTTTCATTTTTCCTTCCGGATCGCGAGATTTCTTTGGCTCTAGCTGCTCCCGGCGCTTTGCGTGAGGCAATGGAGAAGGCTTATGGGTCTCGTGAAAGCAAGGGCGAAGTCGTAGACAATCTCGAGGAAGAGGACTTGGGGGATGAAGCGCCAGTCGTCCGATTAGTCCATCGAACTTTTAGAGAGGCTGTTGATGCTCGAGCTTCAGATATTCATATTGAGCCATTCCCAGATCGTTGCCAAGTGAGATATAGGGTTGACGGCAGGCTCTCGTTGGCTGCCCAGCATCCAGCCGATCTCCACCCCGGTTTGATGTCACACATCAAAGTTAGTGCTGGGCTAGATATTGCTGAAAAAAGGAAGCCTCAGGATGGCAGGATAGAGCACCACGTTGCAGGCAGGGATTTGGATGTTCGAACTTCGATTCTCCCTACTAATCATGGTGAAAGTTGTGTGATGCGTCTTCTAGATAGAGAAGCCAATCTCCTTTCAATGGAAGATCTCGGGATGGGAGAAAAATCATTAACTTGGTTTAAAGAAGTCATCGGACACCCCAACGGGATTTTCCTTGTTACTGGCCCTACTGGTTCGGGGAAAACTACAACCCTTTATGCGGCTCTTCAGACTTTGAATGCGGCTGATCGGAAGATTCTTACGGTTGAAGATCCAGTTGAATATCGTATTCAAGGTATTAATCAAGTGCAGGTTCATCCCCGCATTGGTTTGACTTTTGCACGTGCTTTGCGCGCGTTTCTTCGTCAAGCTCCTAATGTCGTTTTAGTGGGAGAGATTCGAGATAGAGAAACGGCTGAAGTCGCTATTCAAGCTTCACTTACTGGTCATTTGGTCTTTAGCACGGTGCACACAAACGACGCCCCAGGAGCGGTTACTCGGCTTCTCGACATGGGAGTTCCTCCTTTTCTTATCGCCACTTCTCTGCAAGGCGTTTTAGCTCAGAGATTGGTTCGCCGTCTGTGTCCTCACTGTTCAGTGGAGGAAGAAGCTAGCTCTCTCGAGCGCCAAGTGCTTAGTGTCAAAAAAGGCGAAAAAGTCCGTCGACCCCGTGGGTGTCGTGAGTGCGGTCGCAGTGGCTATCTAGGTCGTATTGGAGTTTTCGAATGGCTCGCTATGGAGGGGCCTCTGCGTGAATTACTTTTCCAATCGACCGATTCTTCCGAATTCGTCAATTTGGCAGAATCTTCTGGGGCCTGGCATCAACTTTCGATTGATGCTATTGCAAAGGCCAAAGAAGGCCAAACCTCGGTGGAAGAAGTCCTCCGAGTAACTACCGTCCAAGGACAGCTTGAGCCCCTTGCTGAGGGGGTGGAGGAAATTACTAATGACTGAAATTAAATCGAGCAACCCACTTGCGGGTTGGCTTAAAGAGGTTGCGGCACGGAACGCTTCAGATCTCCATCTAGGGGCGGACCGTCCACCAACAGTTCGAGTGGACGGTGACTTGGTGCCGCTGGAATCAGGCATTCTTGATGCCGCAAAGGTTAAAGCGATTTGTCAGGAGATTGTCCCCGAAAACCGCAAGAAGGATGTCGAGGAACTTGGTGGAGCGGACTTTTCTTTTGCCTTTTCTGGGGATCGCTATCGAACGAGCGTCTTTATGCAAAGGGGAAGCTATGCCTTGGTGTGCCGACGTATTCCGCACAATAGGCTTACTTTTGACGAAATCGGTGCTCCTCCTGTCCTTCGGGCTCTTGCGGATCTTCCTCGAGGGCTTGTGCTTGTTACAGGTCCTACGGGATCTGGGAAGACGACCACTCTCGCTGCTCTTATCCATGAGATGAATAAGAATCGATCTTGTCATATCGTTACCCTTGAAGATCCGATTGAATTTTTTCATGCATCTGAAAAATCGGTCGTAAATCAGAGAGAGGTCGGCGAGGATGTGTCTTCCTTTGCCGAAGCCTTGAGGCGTGTTCTTCGTCAGGATCCGGACATCATCATGCTCGGCGAGATGCGAGATTTAGAAACTACCTCAGCGGCGATTACTGCTGCTGAAACCGGCCACCTCGTTCTTGGGACACTGCATACGACTGGCGCTGCTCGAACCGTCGACAGGATTATTGACCAGTTCCCGCGGGAACAGCAGGAGCAGGTGCGCACTCAGCTTTCGGTTTCTCTGCAGGCGGTGGTCTCGCAGGTCCTGCTCCCCCGTGCCGATGGCACCGGGCGTGTAGCAGCTTTTGAGGTCATGGTCAGGAACTCAGCAATTGAAAACCATATTCGCAAAGGGGAGACTTTCAAAGTCCCCTCAGTGATGCAAACGCAAAAACGAATTGGAATGCAATTGCTTGACGACCATCTTCTTGAGTTGGTTAACAATGGAACTATTTCACGCGAATCTGCCCTTTCTTCTGCGCAGATTCCTTCAGACTTGGCGGTGCGCCTAGACGGCGAAAATCCTTCCTGAGCATCGTTGTCGTCTACCTCTTCTAACACCCTTGGTGGGATTCTCCTGAAGATGGGAGTCCTTCGCCAGGGGCAGCTGCAGGCGGCTCTTGCAGAGCAGCGGCGAGCAGGAGGGCGGTTGGGGGCACTTCTCCTTGAAAGAGGGCATATCACTGAAGCAGATCTTTCGCGAGCTCTTGCGAGCCAGAAAGGCTTGGATTGGCTTTCTGCTGATCAACTCAATCCTCAGGCTGAAGCACTTGCTATGGTTGACTCAGGTACTGCGAGAGCTTTTGGGGCCCTTCCGATTGATTTGGCGGAGGGCAAGTTACGGGTGGCGGTGTCTGACCCTGACGTGCTGCCCCTGCTTGCTGACCTAGAAGGGGTAACGGGTAAACCTACTGAGCCTGTTATGGCTGAATCAGGGGCTTTGGCTGAAGCGGTTGAAAAGGCTTATGCGGGGCATAGTGCACAAGCGGCTGAGGGGGAGAAATCAGAAGCTTCTGAGGCGGCTCCTATTGTTAGGCTTTTGGAATCGATTTTAACGAGAGCGGTGCGCGATCGAGCTGCTGATGTTCACCTTGAGCCTTACCAAGGGGATTTTCGCATCCGGATGAGAGTCGACGGAGTCCTTTATGAGATAGACCCTCCGCCAGCTCACCTCGCGCCGGCTATCATTTCCC
The DNA here is from genome assembly GCA_003501525.1 of Planctomycetota bacterium. Lineage (GTDB taxonomy): Bacteria > Planctomycetota > UBA1135 > UBA1135 > UBA1135 > UBA1135. The sequence continues at coordinate 2,770 of DNPI01000094.1, read as the reverse complement.
GGGTCAAGGTCCTTGCGAATCTTGACATTTCAGAAACTAGGATGCCTCAAGATGGGAGGATTGAGATGGTGGTTGATGGCCGCCCTGTCGATTTTCGAGTTTCTACAGTTCCTATACAGGGAGGTGAGAGCGTCGTTTTGCGAATTCTCGATAGGAAGTCTCTCCAACTCGATTTGACGAAGCTTGGGCTACTAGAGGGCGAGCAGGAGCAGCTGCAGGATTTCGTGCAAAAGCCTCATGGTATTGTTCTTGTCACGGGACCTACTGGCTCAGGAAAGACGACAACTCTGTACTCTCTCCTTAGCCAAGTGAATACTCCGGAACGCAAAATCCTGACAGTAGAGGATCCTGTTGAATATGACCTTGATGGGATTGTCCAAGTCCCGGTGAAGGAGGAAATAGGCGTGGGTTACTCAAGTGTGCTGCGTACCATGCTGCGGCAAGATCCTGACATTATTTTAGTCGGAGAGATTCGTGACCCTGAAACAGCGCAGATTGCGGTCGAAGCGGCGTTGACGGGGCATCTGGTGCTTTCCACTCTGCACACTAATGATGCTCCTTCGACAGCGACTCGAATGGTTGATTTGGGGGTTGAGCCTTTTCTACTTTCGGCGACTCTCGAAGGTATTGTGGCTCAGCGGTTAGTGCGGAAAATTTGCGAAAAATGTGCAGAATCCGATTCTCCGGAAAAAGATTTACTGAAGAAAGCAGGCTTGACGAGTGGTAAGGGGTTCAAGCGAGGAAAGGGTTGTGATGATTGTCATTTCACTGGTCATTCAGGGCGTACAGCTATCTACGAAATACTTCCAATGGATGACGCCCTGCGCGAACAATTCCTTAAGGATCCGAGCACTATTGCACTTCGCCGAGCGGCGGCTAAGAAGAAAATGAGAACATTGCGAGAGCGTGGACTTGAGCTGGCTCGGAGCGGTGTGACTACTTTGGACGAGGTTGTTAAGTCAACTCAATCGGAGGAGGGTTGATGGCGCGCATTCAGCGTAAAGTCCCTGCAGCCTCTCGACGCCAGTCGTCTTCGCCTCAAGTGGAGGGGGCTGTGCGAACGCGCAGAAAAGTTCCCCTGAAGCACCTCGTGCGCTTCACGCGAATGCTGGCGACGTTGACCGAAGCAGGCTTGCCAATTCTCCGAAACCTTCGAGTTCTTGCCGATCAGTGGCCTCCGGGTAAGTTTCAAGACGCCGTTACCGATACCGCTGATTTGGTGGAGGAAGGGCAGCCGCTTTCTGACGCTCTCGCTCAAAACCCGGATGTTTTTGACGACTTGTACGTCAACATGGCTCGTGCCGGGGAGGCTGGTGGTGTTCTTGAC
>DNPI01000094.1:0-1144 GCA_003501525.1 Planctomycetota bacterium | reverse complement strand
CCGGCGAGGCTGGTGGTGTTCTTGACAAAGTGATGAGTCGGCTTGCAGATTTCCAGGAACGCTCCCAGGAAATGCGGGATAGGACCCGAAGTGCTTTGGCATATCCCATCGTTATTGGGGTTGTCGCGATGGGCGTAGTCGTTGCCCTTATGGTTCTTGTGATCCCTAAGTTTTCTGAGCTCTATACGGAGATGGGCATGACGCTGCCTGGAATTACTCAGGCGATGATTGCAACGAGTCAATTCATGGTGAAGTGGTGGTATCTCGTTCTTGGCCTTCCTCTTGTTGCTTTTATTGGCTGGCAAATGGCCTATTTGCGTTCATATGGTTTTCGGTTCTGGAATCACGAAATGCATCTTCGGCTTCCGGTTATTGGGGGATTGGTGGAGCAGAGCCAAGTATCTCGTTTTGCTAACACGTTCGGAACTCTTGTTAGCAGCGGGGTTCCGCACCTCAAGGCTTTTGAGATTGTTCGAGGGGCATTAACTTCTGAAGTTTATCGTGAAGCTGTGGACCAAGTGCGGGAAGAAGTGCGAGAGGGAGAATCGATAGCGTCTTCTTTGGAATCGACAGGCCATTTTGATGATGTGGTCGTCTCAATGGTAGAGGTCGGTGAAGAGACTGGTGAGCTGGACCGAATGTGTTTGCGTGTAGGAGAGGGGTACGAAGAGAATTACAAGCGCGCGCTCGATATTGCACTCAAGCTCCTAGAGCCTGCAATGCTAATCCTCATGGCCGGTATTGTCGGCTCTATTGCTCTGGCGCTTTTCCTTCCGCTCTTCAAGCTGTTGGAGGAGTTTGGCCAAGCGGCTTGACAGAGAATTTGTGTTGGGAGGCCTTTCTAGGAGTGACGTGTGCCCTTGCGGGGACTATCCTTTGTGCTGATGTCAGGCTCAGATTTTCTGCGTACTCCTTTTCTTGTATTTGCAGGTGCCATTTTTGGCGCTTTTGGGGTGCAATGGTTATTCCCTCCAGTAATAGAAGCGCAGGCTGCAGATGGCGGAAGGCGGTACGTAGCGGTGACAGGACCTTATCAAGCAGGCGTTTCTCTCCTCTACGTTCTTGATCAAAAGACGGAGCATTTGGCGGTATACGAAGCTAAGGGTGGGAGTTCGAATTCGCGTGAAGTTGTTCTTGTTGGAGT
>DNPI01000079.1 GCA_003501525.1 Planctomycetota bacterium | reverse complement strand
TGGGAGGTGTCGGGGATTTAGTTGTTTTTGGAGCTTCTCTTCAAGGCCCTGGCCCTACATACCTAGCTTGGATTAATGTTTCTGTTAGTTTGAGTTCACCTATCCATAACTTAGGTTCTGTGGCACCAGATATTTCGGGACAAGCTTTTCTTGCTGTGGCTGTGCCTGCCGGATTAGTGGGCTCTACTGTTTGGCTTCAGGCGTTAGAGCGTGTTGGTACTCAGCCGTGGACTCCATCCAATGGAGTTCAGGCAATTGTGCAATAAGGGATTAGAACCACCCAGGGCGGTTTTCCTTCGCAATGAACGATTGTGCGCGGGGGGATGAAGCCCGGAGGTTTTTGGCATCCCAGGAAAAGGGCTCGCCTGCCCGGTAGGCAACGTTTCCGAGAAGAACGGTTTCAGTTAGGGCTCCTGAATATTCGAAGTCACATAATGCTTCTCCTTCTCCACGGATTGCGTTTACCCACTCTCGGTAGTGCCCCGGAGAAGATGGCAGGGTTTGTGGTGGCGGTGTGAATCCTTCATAAGAATCTTCTGGAAGAAGAAAGAATCGCCCGTAATCACATACGAGCATGCCTTTGCTACCGACGAAAAGGACGCCGGAGCCAAAATTGAGATTTGCGAACAGTGGATCTTTGAATTGCGGAGGTTTTAATCCTCCATCATGCCAATGAAGGGAAGCCGCTGGCAGCAAGGAGCCGGTTTTGCTTTTGCGCGGCGCAAATTCCCACGAAGCTCGCATTTGTGTGGGTGCGGTTTCTTGATTGGGTTCGGGCCCTTCAGCAGTAACCTTTGCAGGATGCCGCAATTCCAGGGCCCAGAATGGGAGGTCAAGAAGATGGCATCCCATGTCTCCGAGTGTGCCTCCTCCGAAATCCCAGAACCGCCTCCATTGCGCGGGATGGTAGAAATCGTGATAAGGCCTTTTTGGGGCTGGGCCGAGCCATAAATCGTGATGGAAGTGCGTAGGTGTGGGGTCGCCAGGGCCTAATTCCTGGCGTCCTCCCCAAGCTTTTCCAACCCATGCGTGTGCTTCATTGACCACGCCAATGACACCACTTTGCACCATTTCGACCACTCTTCGATAGTTGTCGTGAGAGTGGATTTGGGTTCCCAGTTGCGTAACAACTTTTCTTTCTTTCGCCGCTTTTGCAATTAAACGTGATTCTTCAACGGTGTGAGAGAGTGGCTTTTCGCAATAAACATGGAGGCCAGCATCTATTGCCTGTAGAGCCGCGGGAGCGTGAGTGTGGTCTGCGGTCGAAATTACGATTCCATCGAGATTCTCTTTTTCAAGGAGGTCTCGGAAATCAATGTATTGCCTTGCCCTTGGGAGCTTTTGCCCCAAACTCCCCAGAAAATTTTCGTCTACATCGCATATGGCGACGAGGTTTTCTTCTCTTAGTCCGGCAATGTTGGCTGCTGCGCGATTGGCGGTCCCAATAATCCCTAAATTGAGTTTCTCATTTAGGCCGATGGGCTTGTTTGGGAGTTTAAATCCGAATCCTGCCCAAATACCTGAAGCAATGGATGCACCTCCAGCGCTCGTTAGGAATTTTCTTCGAGAGAGAGGGAGGCGGGGACGCATGCCACAAGATTAGAATCCCCTGTGGGTATTTTGTTGATTCCTGTTTTGGGGTTCATCCCCAGCCTTTGCTATTCGCAGGTAGGAGAGGGGCTTTCGGTTCGCCAATCGCAGAGGACCATTGAGAAGCTATGGTCGGCACATTCGCTGCGCCTGCGCGAAGAAAGGGCGCCCGAAATGAAGGCGCGCATTCTGGAGATAGGAGGTGTCAGAATGCCTTTCTGGTTCAAGGTCTATGGGAAAGAGCCCAAGGGAGGTCATACTCTGTGGATTTCCTTACACGGCGGTGGAGGGACCACAAAGGAAATCAACGATGGCCAGTGGCATAACCAGCAAAAGCTCTACACACCAAAAGAAGGGATATATCTTGCCCCTCGCGGCCCGACGGACACCTGGAATCTTTGGCATCGGTCCCATATGGATCCTCTCTTAGATCGATTAATCGAAAATCTAATTATTTTTGAAGGAGTGAATCCGAATCGTGTATTCCTGTTGGGGTATTCAGCGGGAGGAGATGGGGTCTATCAGTTGGCTCCACGTATGGCTGATCGATGGGCAGCAGCAGCAATGATGGCGGGACATCCGGGTGATGCGCGCGCGGAACCTCTACGGAATCTTCCTTTTACCCTTCACATGGGCGGTAAAGATTCGGCTTATAAGCGGAATGAGTGGGCTGAAAGATGGAAAGAACGCTTAACCGTTCTCGCTGATGAGAATCCTGGTGATTACCGGCATTGGGTGGAGGTTCATGCAGATAAAGGGCACTGGATGGACAGAGAAGATGCGGCTGCGGTTCCGTGGATGAGTCAGTTTGAGCGCGATTTGAGACCGAAGCGCATTACTTGGATTCAGGATGATGTTCTTCACTCTCGTTTTTACTGGTTAGCTGTTGATGCCCCTCAGAAAGGAGCAGTCTTAGATGTTGAAAGACAGGGACAAATCTTTACTGTTCATGCAATCGAAGGGGTTGATTCGTTTCGTATTCGACTCGATGATTCAATGGTCAATTTGAATCGTGCAATCAAGGTGGTGGAGGGAGAAGAAATTCTTTTTGAAGGAATTGTCCCAAGGGATGAGGATTGCATACAGCAGACGCTGAATGAACGCGGTGACCCTAGTGGAGTGTTTACGGCGGAAGTGGCCATTCGTGTTCGGTCAGAAGTTTTCAATGAAAAATTTGATTCTCCTGAGTCTTTCGATAGGTTTGATTTTTCTGATGCACAGGTTTTGAATTGGTCGGAAGAAGGAGGTGGGAGCCTTGGTTGGTCGGAAGGTAGTAGCTATCGACCTCCATTCCGTTCGCCATTGACTGTTGCTTTATTGAAGGATGTAGAGGTTCGAGATTTTGTTCTCGATGCCGAAGTCATGCAGTCTGGAAAGGAATATGCACATCGAGATATATGCTTTTTCTTCCAGTTCGAATCTGCTTCTAAGTATCGGTATATCCATTTAGCTACTCAGCCCGATCGGAATGCCCACAATGTTTTTTCGGTAGCGGCTGCAGACCGTCGCCCTTTGCTCGATGTTCAGGCAAAGGGTGTGCGTTGGGGAAGGAAGGAATGGCATCACGTTCGCATTGATTCTTCGTCGCACCGAGGGACAGTGCAGGTCTTTTTCGATGACATGAAGCGGCCAGTTATGGAGACGGTTTTAGAGGGCGAAGGTTGGGGTCGGGTTGGTTTTGGCTCTTTTGATGACCCAGGGCGCATTCGCGTTTTTCGCTTACGGGCCTCTGCAAGCCGGTTAGCGGAATCGGGCAACCCCTTTGACTAGCGGAATCGGTACTAGGATGGGGTCCTGATGATTTTGCTCTCTAGGATGCTTCCTTTTCTGGCTTTGTTTTCTTTTCCCCTCTTGGCCTATGGGCAAGAGACGTCACCTTCAGCAGAACTTGCGAAGCCTAGGGTGTTGGTTTCGAACGATGATGGGTGGTCATCCAAGGGCTTGTCTGCTTTAGTGGCAGAGTTAAGCACCTTTTGTGAAGTTGTGGTTTGCGCTCCCGCCGAAAATCAATCCGGTAAAAGTCATGCCAGCGAGATATTTGGAAAGCAGTTAAGTGCGACGCAGATTGAGGTCGAGGGAGCTCAAGTGGCATGGGCGTTGACGGGAACTCCAGCAGATGCAGTTACTTTCGGTTTGTTGCAACTAGGGCAGGAAAAACCTTTTGATTGTGTTGTGACTGGAATCAACGCAGGGGCGAATGTCGGTGAAATATCCCACTACTCGGGGACTGTAGGTGCGGCAATGGAGGCTGCCGGCCGGGGTTACCCTGCGATTGCTGTGTCTCAGCAGGCAAGGAGTGGGTTTAAGCAGTCAGCTGCGTTTGCAGGTCGATTTTTGCGAAAGCTTCTTGCTGAGGGTCCAGGAATTGGAGTGGTTTATTCGATTAACGTACCTCCTTTTAAGGAAGGAGTTTCCCCTTCCGTCGTTTTCGCTCCGATGGAGGGGAGATACCTGCGTATCAAAGGGTTTAAGTCTGGAGAGCCGGAAGGGAAGACAATATCGGTTCGTGCCCAACTCGATTTCTCTCCTCCGCTTCCGCCCGAGGGCTCAGATACTCGAGCTTTTCTAAAGGGTGCGATTACAGTCACTCCGCTTGCTTGGGATTGGACTCATACGAAGTCGCTCGCTCGTTTGAAATCTTGGGATACAGAATGGAGTGAATAATATAGGAAATGAAGAACGTCGGATTTTCGATACTCGTCTTGCCAGTGTTGGCTGTTCTTGTTGGCGTTGAAGTTGGAGTTGAGAGTAAATCTTCATCTCCCATGGTTAAGGCCGCGCAGGATTTTCTAGAGGCTCTGGATTCAGCTCAGCTGGAAGGATGTCGGCTTCCTTTAGAACATGAGGAGCGACTTGCTTGGAGCTATCTTCCGGGCGCAAGGAAGGGAATATGGATTGGGGATTTGACTTCGAATCAACGTATTCACCTGACCGATTTACTGCAGAGTGTTCTTAGTTCTGCTGGGTATCTCAAAACTGAAGGCATCCTTGTACTGGAATCAGTTCTTGCGGAACTGCAACCCAATGCAGGCCGCGATCCTGGTCGCTATGCATTTACTCTTTTTGGAGAGCCGGGGAATGGACTATGGGGTTGGAGCTTAGAAGGGCACCATCTCTCTCTTAATTTTACTGGGGGTAAATCCGGAGAAGTTCGTAGTACTCCGCTGTTCTTTGGCGTTGCCCCTGCCACTGTTGTTGATGGCCCCCACACTGGATTGCGACCATTGGGGGCGGAAGTAGAGCTAGCTCGTAATCTTCTTGATTCTCTTGACGACGCCAACCGCAAAGCGGCTCAGTTGTCCGAGACTCGGCCGCGAGATGTAGTGATGGGTCCTGCGCGGAACGAGCCGCTACCAATGAATGGATTACCTGTAGCTGCGATGGGTACTGACCAAAGAGCGAATCTGTTCGCGATTATTGAGGAGTACTTGGGGAATCTGCATCCTGTTCTCGCTCGAGAGGAAGCAGCCCGAATTCGCAATATTCCATTGGGAGATGTCCGTTTTAGTTGGACTGGGGATATGAATGGGGGCCCTTTTTATTATCGTATTTTGGGCCCCAAATTCTCGCTTGAATATGCATGCGTGGGCAATGACCCTACGCATGCTCATGCAGTTTGGCGAGATCTAGAGCGCGATTTCGGGGTCGACATTCTTCAGGATCATTTATCGCAAGAGCATCGCTAATTTTTGTGGCATGGTAATCTGGACCTATGTTCCAAACTGCTTTGGTTGTTGCGGCCGCCTCTCTCGTTCTCGTGGTTGGTGTGCCGGCCCAAACGCAGTACGGAGTCCTGCACAAGGCCGAAAATGCTCAGTTCGCTGGTATCTATCGCCCTGACACAGGCTTTGTCCCTACTCATCCAGGTGGTCGTGCTGGCCCAGATGTGATTTGGAACAACACCTCATTGTCCCAGTATTACTCCGTGCCTGGCGTACTTCAGGAGTGGGTGGATCAGGGAGCTTTGGTTGATCGTGGAATTGACTACACGGAGCAGTGCAATGCTTTCGATTTTACGTATTGCTCTTACGAGCCGGATGCTACGGGCAATTCTGGTTCCTGCACCGTCTATTTTTACGAGGAGTTCACTTACTGCCAGGTTCCTAGCTATCCGACTGCCGATTGTTCTTACGGGCTCGCTGGTCTTCCTCTCGGTGATGCGAACGGTAAC
>DNPI01000142.1 GCA_003501525.1 Planctomycetota bacterium | reverse complement strand
CCCCCTCCGGAAGCCGGAACTGCACCGAGGTGCTCTATGCGGACTGGAGCAGGGTCACGACGGTAAGGCACAACTTCAAATATGATCTCCGCCCATTTCTTTGCTAGGGCCTCTCGCACCAAAAGCGAGCCACCACCAGACAAAGCACTAACGCGCTCAAGAAGACCTTCGGCCTCCTTCCGAGCTTTTGCAACCAATCCTCTTGATTGCTCGAGAAGCTTCTGCTCTGCCGCCTTGCCAGCAGCGACCTGAGCAATACGCCAAGCATCCGAATCTTTTGTCAAGCGAACGGCATCCTTCTCCGCAATAATTCGCTCCGCCTCTAAAGTCCCCTTGAGCAATTCAAACTCAGTCGCTTTGTCTCGCTCAATACCCGCAAGCCGCCTTTCCCGCTCTCGCTCAAGCTGAAGAGCCTTCTCTTTAAGTTTTTCCACCTCTTGATTCGCAACTTTTCGATCCTCAATAGCCTGCTCATAACGATCTTCGAATTTAGGCTTCGGTGTAATAATTTGTCGAATTTCTACACCATGCGGCTGAAGCATTTCATTGAGCCGCTCTTTGGCAATTTGAGTTGCAACGCCGTAATTGGAAGGATCAGCAACTTCTTCTGCTGAATAGCGGCCGAACTCATCTCTCAGAACAGATCGCGCGTAGGTGCGAACCCAGTTGCGCTTAAAATCCTCTCCTGCTCCCGAATCATGCAAAACGACTCCTGCTTTTGAGGCCAAAAGAAGGTATTGGATTTCTAATCTCTCAAACCAGAAATTCGAACCATCTTTGGCTCGAACCGTTAATTTCCGGACATGGTTTGCGTCAATATCGCGGTCTCCCTCCATGACAAATTCTTGAGTAGAGCGATCGAACTTGAATGCTTGCTGGGCAAACGGGAGAAAAATCCGATACCCCGGCTGAGCCATAACCTCCTGGCTTCCATTCAAATAGTTAACGATAACTGCCACTTCTCTATCACTGACTTCAATAATTCCACCCTGTCCAGAAAGAAACGCACCAACGAAAAACACACCGAGGAGCAAAATGATTCCCCCCAATAACAAGGCCTTTTTATTAGGAACTCCGCCACCTTTATTAGGCGGCCAAACAGGCGTTTCACCGGTTCCGAAGCCAGGCTTATGCTGAGAATTCAAAATGGAAATTTGGGGTCAGAGAGTCAGGGGGATCAATTATCCGGGCACAGGATAGCGGCTGCTTCGCTTGCCAGGGACATAACATCTTCCTCGCCACCCACCTCTAGGCGAATTAGATCCGGAAATGAGCGGAGCCAAGTTTCTTGGCGGCGCACCAAAGTACGAGTGCTTATCAAGATTTTTTCTCGCGCTTCTTCGAGTGAACACGTTCCGTCCAGGTGCTCAAGTATCTCCGCGTACCCAATCGCTCGCCTAGCCGTAACACTAAAACCTGCCCCAAACGCAATCCCAGCAACTTCTTCAACAAATCCACCTTCGAGCATGGCATCCAACCTAGCTTCAATCCGAGCATGAAGAATTTCTCGCGGCCGGCTAAGAGCGACAGCTGGAATCCCCAAAGAAGGGGTCGCCTTCCAATCCTGCCGCCAAAGGGTAAGAGGTTTACCTGTGGACCGCCAAACCTCGAGCCCTCGAAGTAATCGTCGATCGTCATGCGGGTGGAGCTGCTCGCACAGCTCAGGATCAGCACCTTTGAGCTCAAGGCGCAGGCGCTCTCTTCCGCCGTTCTCCGCAAGCTCACTTTCCAGTATTTCGCGCAAAGAGGGGTGTGGAGCTGGCACTGAGTGTAAGCCAGAAACCATCGCCTTGAGATAAAGTGCTGTCCCCCCCACAAAAAGGGGGATCTTATCCCGAGCAGCAACACTCGATTCGGCTTTTGCTGCAGCGTCTAACCATTGTGCTACAGAAAATTGTTCACTTGGTGCAACCATATCCAGTAGGTGATGCGGCACCTCCTCTCTTTCTTGTGGAGAAGGCTTCGCTGTCCCTAAATCCATACCACGGTATACCTGCATCGAATCAAGAGAGAGGATTTCGGCATCCACCTGCCGGGCCAGCAGGAGAGCAATTGCGGTTTTCCCCGAAGCCGTCGGCCCCAACAGAACACAGCGGCCAGTCATAGCATTCATAAAGAGGGTCGAAGAACCGCGACAGCTGACCGAGCTGGATCAAGCAGTTCTCTAGCACAAGCATCAACCTCTTCGCAAGTTACTGTTGAGATAAGACTTCGCGCTGCAAATGGGTCTTCGTCACGCAGGCGAGAGCCCAACAGAGCAGAAGCAAGCGCACTCGGACTCTCAAGGGATCCGGCTAATCCCCCCAAGGCGGCGCGTTTTAAACGCTCGAGATTCTTTCCTTTAACCCCGCGAGCAAGAAACGTAGTGGCAGCATTTTTAATCTCGCGGACAAAACTTTCTGGATTCTCAGGTGAACCGACAACAGCGGCATACCCGTGGTCCGGCCCATCCGAATAATGGTGTCCAAAAGAATCATCCACTACACCGCGATCATAAAGATCCGCATGCGAACGACCAGAGAGCCCAAAAAGCATATCAAGGGCAAAGTGAGCAGCCAATCGACGTCGTAAACCAAGCTCACCTGTCCCCGGAGAAACAGATTCTCTCCAGCCAATAAGCGTCCTCGAGCGAGCAAGAGGGAATTCTTCCTCCAACCATGGCTCCGCCACCACCTCTGGTTCATCAACAGGCAGAAACTGGCCCATTGCTCCACTCTCTGCAGGCGTAAGCAATTGCGCTTGTTCAAAAATTTCATCCGGATTTAAATCACCACTTACAACTAAGCAAAGCGAAGAAGGGGAGTAAAAAGCGTCATAGCAGGCTTGGATATCAGCAGCCGTAATCGCCTTAACATCCGACACCCTGCCACCAGGAGAAACACGAAGACGCAGATTTGAATAGAGCGCTCGGTGCAAAAGGAAATGACTTCGAAAACCAGGATCGTCTTCATACATTCGCACCTCCTGCTCAATGATGCCGCGTTCTTTTTCAACTCGCTCTTCTGTTATCAGAGGATTGAGAACAAAATCCAAAAGCACATCGAGGGATTCAGTGAAATTGCGAGATGTTGAGAAGTAGTAGGTTGTGGTATGGAAACCTGTCCCACCATTGAACTGAGCGCCGAGGCGACCGAATCGGTCAAACACCTTCTCTTCTTTGCCTTCAAACAATTTATGCTCTAAATAGTGTGCGCTACCGTCGGGGACAGAAACTTCTTCTCCCGAGTCATCCAAAAAGCGTGTATGCACACTGCCAAAACGCAATCCCAAGTGGGCAGATGCGGTCGAAAATCCAGGGCGAGGAGCGACGATTACTTCCATCCCAGAATCAGTCAGGCCACGAAAC
>DNPI01000203.1 GCA_003501525.1 Planctomycetota bacterium | reverse complement strand
GGCATATTATAATGCCGCAAGTTGGTGGAGCGGGGCAGCGACGATTGCTCGAAGCCAAGGTGCTTTTGATAGGAGCTGGAGGATTAGGGTCTCCAGCAGCGCTGTATCTGGCCGCTGCTGGGGTTGGAACAATGGGAATTGTTGACTTTGATGAGGTGGATCTAACGAATTTACAAAGACAGCTCCTTCACAGGACACAGGATGTAGGCAGGCCAAAGGTTGACTCAGCTGAAGAAACGATAGCTAGCCTGAACCCTGATGTGAGAGTAGTTAAACACCGTGAGCCCCTGACGTCTGCCAATGCGCTGGAGATAATGGCACCATACGATATAGTTATTGACGGCAGTGACAATTTTCCAACAAGATATTTGGTAAACGACGCAACAGTAATGCTCGGGAAGCCATGTGTGCACGGCAGCATCTTCCTTTTTGAGGGACAGGCCTCTACTTTCGTCCCAGGAAAAGGCTGCTATCGTTGTCTGTATCCTACCCCCCCTCCACCAGGCATGGTGCCAAGCTGTGCTGAGGCTGGCGTGCTAGGTGTTCTACCGGGAATTGTGGGCTCGATACAGGCGGTTGAGGCGATAAAGCTTATTTTGGACCTTGGCGAAACGCTAACAGGGCGGCTCTTGCTTTTTGATGCTCTTGAGATGAGCTTTCGCACGGTGAAGGTGCCCCGAAATAGCGAATGCCCACTGTGTGGCGACAACCCATCAGTTACAGAGCTAATAGACTACGAAGCGTTTTGCGGCATTCCGCAACTACAAGAATCTGCGCCTGCCGATTAGATTAGAATTAAGCGGGAGGGGCTGTTATAGAAACTAAGACAAACGTTGCGAAACTGCATGGACGCAACAACCGCAGCAACAAACTGGCCGAATCGAGAGGCATAATTGGCGCAATAGGAAACACTCCGCTGATCGAACTGGCTCGACTGTCGCCAAGCACCTCCGTTCGCCTGTTTGCTAAGCTGGAAGGGGCGAACCCCTCAGGAAGTGTGAAAGATCGAATTGCCCTGACAATGGTGGAGAAAGCGGAAGCCGCGGGCATGCTCGACGCAGGCAAGGTTATTTTAGAACCCACCAGTGGAAACACGGGAATCTCGCTCGCAATGATAGCAGCGGTGAAGGGTTACAAGCTTGAGGTTGTAATGCCAGAAAGCGTCAGCAAAGAGCGCATACAGATTTTGGAGGCCTATGGCGCGAAAATTCACTTCTCTGAAGCCGCCCTTGGAACCAATGGCTCTATTCCGTATGCTCAAGAGATGGCCCAGAAGAATAAAAAATATGTGCTGCTGTATCAGTATGGGAACGAGGCGAATCCGAAGGCTCACTACGATGGGACGGGCAGCGAGATAGTGGAGCAGCTTCCGGAGATAGACGTTTTTGTTGCTGGTCTAGGCACAGGAGGGACGCTTACGGGTGCGGGGCGACGCATAAAGGAGCATAACAAAGAGGCGAGAATAGTAGCTGCGGCGCCAGAGCCTGATGATGCGATACAGGGGCTACGCAGCTTAGAGGAAGGCTTCGTTCCGCCGGTGCTCGATGAAACACTTCTTGACGCACGAATATTGGTGAAGAGCAAAGACGCTTTTAGCATGACGAAGGCACTGCTGAGGAAGGAGGCGGTGTTTTCTGGGGTGTCATCAGGTGCGGTGGTTGCCGCAGCCCTGAAAGTAGCTAGGCGATTTGAAAAGGCCAACATTGTTTGTCTCTTGGCCGACGCTGGGTGGAAATACCTTAGTGCGGGACTTTGGACAAAAGATTACGAGGAGCTCGAGCGTGAAGTAGCCGGTAAGGTTTGGTGGTGATTGAAGCGACAGTCCGGGAAAAGAACCGCTAGGCTGAGTGAAAACTCCGTAGCGACGAAATAGCAACGATAGAAAGAGGGGTACTATGATAAGGGAGATATTTTCATTTCCGCACCCAGTTAATGAAGTAGCGGCAAGGACAGTTGCCGGGTGCGTGGTTGTGCTAATTGGGGCGACAATTTTGTTTGAAATCTCGGCCTTGATGTGGTTTATTGCTTATGGTTTTTTGGCAAGGGTCCTGACAGGGCCTTCGTTAAGTCCCATAGGGCTTCTCGCGACGAAAGTGCTGGTGCCACTGATGGGGGTACGACCGCGGCTTGTGCCAGGTCCACCGAAAAGATTTGCTCAATCAATAGGCTTGGTTCTATCAGTCGCAGCCCTGTTATTAAACTACGTTTTTGGACTACAAGCAGCAGCATATTCCGTGCTGGGGGTTGTGCTTTTTTTTGCGGCGCTGGAGTCGGTGATTGGCTTCTGCATGGGCTGCTTCGTATTTGCGCGCCTAATGGATCTGGGGCTGATACCCAAGACGATATGTGATAAATGTAGTGACTTAGGCCTTTTACCTGGAGAGGCTGGGTGAAGCTCGGCACAATTTATCTGATTCGTTAAAACATCGGGGGTAGGTTTGTTCAAAGTAGCCGTATTGGCACCGTCTGGGATAGTTGACCATGGCTTGCTTCGGGCCCTTGAGGAAGAGGACATCCCGTACTCCCTTGCAACAGACACAGGCAGTTTAGACACAGAGGTCACCGCGATTATTCTGGACGTTAGCTCGTCTGGGTTAACCTCCTTGGATTCAACCGCAGCAAAGCTCGAAAAACTGCAAGTGCCCTTGATATGCGCGCTGCCCCAAAATGGCCTAGGGCGCTTTGATGTAGCGAAGGCAGCAGACTTCTTTCTGCTGCCACCAGCTAAAGGTGAGATTTCAGCTAGGCTCGCTCGGTC
>DNPI01000131.1 GCA_003501525.1 Planctomycetota bacterium | reverse complement strand
TGCGACGGCGCAAAAACGGCTCCTAGAATGACAAGCAAGCCAATCAGGAATAGTTGCTTTTTAGTCTGTCTTTGGCTCGGGCTTGCTTTTGCCGGCCAAGCAATAAGAAGTGCGCCTAACGCGAGTACTGCTGGATTGTCTGAAAGTGGAGATCGGACAAGTGCATGGATTCCTAAAGTAACTAGAGCCGGGTTAGTCCACGATGCCCTTAGTGGGTGTTTGAGTAACTTGAAAAGCCCTAAGGCCAAAAGTAGGGCACCGAGCCATCCACACTCAATTAGAGCAAGGAAGGGTTCAGAGTGAGGCGTTTTTGCTCTACGAGCAGAGGGGTCATCAGCGCGTGGTCCAGATAAAGCGGGTCGCCAGGTCGGGTGCTCTCGTTCAAAGGTGCCAAGACCCACTCCTAGAGGGTTCAGACTCACTTGGGTTAGATTGGCAATGCTTTCATTCCACCGGTCCGTAACGGTGGAGAAAGCAGCTCTCCCTGCTTCACCGGAACTTTTTACAGCCCATGGCGGCGGAAATGTTTTGCGTGTTATTTCGCCTCCAGCGAACAGAGTTAAAAGTATCGTTGCGGGTATCCAGCGATGGCGTTTCGTGCCACACACAAGAGCAAGCCCTAGTGGGACAGAAATCCGAGCCGCAAGAATATCTAGGTAGCCCAGTTGAAACGACAAAGGTGCCAGAGCCCAACTTATTATCTTGGGATTTTCTCCGGTCCAAGGGCGAATAAAGGCAAAAGCGGCAACTAGGAGAACAGCGAAAAACTCAGCGGCATGATTTCGGCCTGCTAGTGGAGCTGTTCCCGCTGCATCTGGGCTAGGCGACCAGCTGAGTGGGTCGAAACCCAATGTTTGAGTAATCCCATAGAGTGCTGCGCAAACCCCGCCACCGATAATCCAGAAGAAAGATTTTTTTAAATCTTTACCGAGACGACTAGCTAGGCAGACGAGACCGAGTGCTGTGAAAATTGGAGCTCGGTCAGCCAGTCCTCCGACCAGGATTTCTGGATTTTTCCCTAGCCAGGGCAAAAACCCAGCGACTAGACCAATTGCTATCATCGCTGCGCCTGGAGCTAGGGAGAGCTTTTTCCCTTTCCCAATGCAAGCGAGGAAAAGGGCAAGACACGAAAGGCTCAGTATTCCTCCACCAAATCGGGAGGGGTCAAGGATAAACGGTGACCAGGCGGCGATGGGTACTAGGACGCAGCCGACGAGTAGAATTTTTTTCATGCCTCTCCTAGTAGGGCAGTTACGAAATTTTCAGCATTGAAGGTGACCATGTCAGCTTCCTTTTCTCCTATTCCGACAAGTAGCACTGGGAGATTAGTGATTTGGTGAACAGCAAGGGCAGCTCCTCCCTTTGTCGACCCATCTAATTTTGTTAGGACTATTCCTGTCAGCGGTAAGGCCTCGCTAAATTCTCGGACTTGAGATAAAGCATTTTGTCCGATGGTGGCATCAAGCGTCAGGAGAGAATGATGTGGCGCTTGTGGAATTTGTTTTTCAATAACTCTCGCTAACTTGGCGAGTTCGTCCATCAGATTGTTTGAATTTTGCAGGCGGCCCGCGGTGTCGATTAAAAGGTAATCGATATCAATTTCTTGCGCATGCGTAGCTGCCTTGTGGGCGATTGAAGCGGGGTCTTCCTTCGGATTTCCAGTCACAATCGGGGCCCCTAGTCGGTTGCACCATTGGGTTAATTGCTCGACAGCGCCGGCTCTAAAGGTGTCAGCTGCAGCGACTAAACACGAGTGGCCTTGGCTTTGGAGTAGGAAGACAATCTTTGCAAGCGAGGTCGTTTTTCCGGATCCATTGACTCCCGCAAAGAGGACAACCGTTGGTCCTGAAGCCGTGCGGGGCAAAAGGGGACTCGGTGCGTCTTTTGTATTACTGATTAAGGTTTTCTTAATCCACTGAGCTAAATGTTCCGGCTTTTCGATGTTTCCATTTTTTAATTCCGTTTCAGCTTTTTGCAGGATTTCAGCGCCCAGTGTTCCTAGGTCTGCTGTCCAAAGTAATTCTTCTGCAGCCTCAAGCGCATCAGCTCTAGTTTGGCTTTGGGAGAGTCTCCGGAGCGCATCATTTAGGCGATTCCGAGCACGTGCTAACCCGGAAAAGAGTCCACTTGGGCTCATTCTTCTTCTTCAGATGTGGAGTCGGCTGCTTGCCCTAAAGTAGGGGGGACAACCTTCGACCCTGAGTCACGAGCCTGTTGGATGAGAACTCTTGCTCTATCGAGAATCCCGTTCACAAAAGAACCTGACTGCGAAGTCGAATATTTTTTTGCGATGTCAATGGCTTCATTGATGACAACTTTAAATGGAACTTCCGGTCTATAAATCAACTCATAAACCGCCAATCTCAGCACATTGCGGTCGACATGAGCCATGCGGTCTAATCTCCAATTTTCGGCAATGGCTTCAATCCAGTCATTAAGGTTCTCTGTGTTTTCGGCAACGCCTTCTATTAATTCTCGTGCGTAAGAGCCGACTTCTTTTTCACCTTTGAGATCATTGCCTTTTGTGTGGTGAGCAATGAATGCTTCTGCCTCCTCAAGCGCACCAATACCTCGGAGGTCCATGCAATACAGGAATTGAACGGCTAATTCTCGTGCACGCGTACGCCTTCGAACTGGATTCATATCGTTTTCTATTTAATAATTGCGGCAAGCTCTAGAGCTGCT
>DNPI01000031.1 GCA_003501525.1 Planctomycetota bacterium | reverse complement strand
TCTACATTTTGTCTTCGCGGTCAAAGCTGAAGTTGTCTTGTCTTTCCTCGGCGTAGGATTCTCGGACGCTGTTTCATGGGGAGGAATGATTCGCCAATGCTTAGCCTTTAATGACCTCGCCCATGGACATTGGTGGGGACTAACATCAGCTACCCTCGCTATGGTCGGACTAGTGCTTGCTGTCCAGCGGCTAGCCGATAATTTCAGTTTTCGCCTCGGAATGGACCACCGGACGCTTTAGCTAATTACCCACAATCGGAAGGGTCCAGAGGGAGAAAGGAAAAACTGCGTTCGCTCGAAACGAATTTCCCCATCGGACTTACTGGATCGTGATATAGAAGGCAGGCCCACTCCTCTTCTGCTGCTCGGGGAATCCACTGGCTACGCACTTCCCAAGAACGCGCTGCATTCATGTCATAAGCCATAATAAAAGGCAAAGCAACATGGTTTGCCGTGGGAACAATGTCAGCCCAAAAGCAAGCTGTAGCACCCCCATCTTCAATCAATACAAGACATACTCCGTCACTGTGCCCCCCCACTGGAATCATCCTAATCCCTTCAAGGGGAGAAAATTCACCTTGAAAACCCTGCAACAAATCTTCTGCAAGCAGCGGCGCAATATCATCAGCTCTGTAGCTTGCCCGTCTCAAATGATCAGGATTCAGCGCACAATCAATTTCTACTTGAGGCGCCCAGTGCTCCGCTTCTCTAAAAACCGGTAGCCCGTCGTTCCCGCAAACGGCCCCGATGTGATCCCAATGGCAGTGTGTCATTAAGCAATGTGTCACTTCTTCTGGCTGAACGCCTGCCTCTCTCAAAGATTCCACTAAAGTCCGACCTTCAGAGTGGTCAATGTGATACCGAACACGCTCTTTCTCGCTCCACCGCTGGCCTATGCCAGGTTCAATCACAATCTTATTTTTGCCATCATCCACGAGGAAAGGTGTCGTCGACAATGGGACTGTATGGTCATCATTGACTGGAGTTAATTTTTCCCACAATGGACGAGGCACCACTCCAAACATGGCTCCACCATCAAGGGCAAAGCACCCATCCTCGAGAGCCACAATCCGAAATCGGCCGATTTGAATTTCTCGGTTCACAGCTCCCTCTCAAGATGGCGAGAAAGGATGAGTTTCTGTATCTCGCTAGTACCCTCACCGATAGTGCCAAGCTTTGCATCTCGGTACATCCTTTCTACCGGATATTCTCTCGAATAGCCGTTTCCGCCGAGGATTTGGATAGCCTCGTAGGTCACCTTCATCGCCATCTCCGAAGCATGCAGTTTGGCCGCGGAAGCAGCAGCCCCATACGGCTTGGCAGCGTCTTTCAAACGGGCCGCATGATAGACCAAATGACGAGAAGCCTGAAGCTCTGTATGCATCTCAGCCAACTTAAACGCCACAGCTTGATGCTCAATCAGAGGCTTTCCGAATTGCTGCCGCTCCTTTGCATAGGCCAAAGCATTGTCATAGGCCCCCTGCGCGATGCCCAGAGAAAGTGCTCCTATAGAAATACGCCCACCTTCTAAGGTTTTCATAAACGTCGAGAAGCCCTCCCCGGGTGGACCAAGAACATGGTTTTTGGGCAAGCGACAATCCTTAAAGACAAGATTCCCCCAGTCTGACCCTCGCATCCCAAGCTTCGCCTCTCCTTTTTCAATCGCAAAACCATCACAGTCCCTATCCGCAACCATTGCCACTATTCCCTTCGCATTCATCGTTTTATCCGTTTGGGCAGTAATGATGAATGCCTTCGCGTGGTGAGCATTAGTAATAAAACACTTCGCTCCATTTACGACGTAAGAATCACCGTCCTCAACGGCAGTGGTCAGGGTTCCCGCAGAATCTGACCCCGCACCAGGTTCAGTTAATCCATAAGCACCCATATCCTTTCCGCTGCATAAACCGGGAAGATATTTCTCTTTGAGCGCATCATCTCCCCACTCATGAATAGGCCAAGTCCCCAGAGAAACATGAGCAGCCAGGGTCAAGCCAGTAGACCCACACACGCGCGAAATCTCTTCCACTGCAATTATGTACGACAAATTGTCCAGTCCGGCTCCGCCCCACTTTTCCGCAAACGGGAGCCCGGGAAGGCCCAGGTCAGCCATCCCCTGCCAAGCTTGCACATTGAGCGCTGCATTCTCGTCAGCCTCTCGCGCCCCAGGGGCAACCACTTCAAGAGCAAACTCGCGAACAGAACCGCGGATCATGCTCTGCTCATCCGTGAGATCAAAATTCGTAAAGATCTCAGTCATTTTTTTCTACCATTGCTGCTTCAATAACGTCTGCTATTTCCGATGTCGGAGTACCTGGTCCAAAAATCATATTCCACCCCTTCTCGAGAAGCACCTCTGCGTCCTCTTCTGGAATAATTCCACCTGCAATCAGGAAAACATGCCCCAGAGCTCTCGCGTCAAGGAGTTCGCGGATTTGCGGGAGAAGCACCATATGGGAACCAGAAAGGATTGAAAGGCCAAGGACTTGAACATCTTCCTGTTCAACCGCGTCAACAATTTGTTCAGGAGTGCGGTGTAAACCAGTGTAAACGACCTCCATACCCCGGTCTCGAAGTGCCGCCGCAACGACCTTAGCGCCTCTATCGTGACCATCGAGGCCGGGTTTGCCAATCAAAATACGAATGGGGCGTGTCATTGAGCTGTCTCCGAAAGTTTCATAAGGGCTCGCTCTAAAATCACTCCGGCCACCTGTTCGGCGGGCATACCCTCTTCCAAAAGCTTACGGGCCCGAGACGCGAGATTGCCGTCTTTCCATGCTCTCCTTCTCAAGCCATCGCCTATTAATGATTGAACTCGACTAAGCGATCGTTTTCCCCGCCGCAATGCCAACTCTCCACTCTCCTCCAGATGTCCTCGAATGGAATTCAAGGTTGAGAGGACGTCGTCCATGCCCCTCCCGTCCAATGCAGAACAACACAAGACCGGAGGGACCGAAGCGTTACCTGCCAGATTCAAGGCTCCCTCTAAATCACGAGCTGTCGCCTCGGCTCCTGGCAC
>DNPI01000001.1 GCA_003501525.1 Planctomycetota bacterium | reverse complement strand
CGCCGACCCAGCGGTTTTTTTCGCCTCCGCCCCTTCCTCCCCGGACGCACTGCTTGCAGCCCGAAAAGAGTTAATGGCAGATTCCGAATCCGCCGTTCGCTTTGACGCAGCAGTACGCAGCGCCCGCGAAAGCAATAAGAACGATGAAGCAGCATTGGGAGCTTGGGTAACCGGCGAATACAAAAAAGCCCTTGAAGGAATAAGCGACAGCGGCAACCTCTCTCTTTTTGTACAGATTGATTCACTCCGTGAATTAGGAAAGACTAGCGAGTCAGCGGATCTTGCGTCCAAACTCCCCGCAGATGCCGACTCAGCTTTAGCGGCAACTGCTCTCGCTGCTTTGGCTGATGCCGGACGGTGGGACGAACTTAAATCCCTCGCGAAGTCCGCTCCGACTTCTCCTGATGACAAAATCTACTTCAATGCAATTCTCTCGGAAGTTGCTGGCAAATATGCCGAAGCCTGCGAAGCCTATGAGGCGATAATTGAGAACAACCCCGAACACGCATGGGCTCGCTTCAGGCTGGCCTACCGAGCGGATTTGCACGGTGATGACGAAGCCGCAATTAAGCACTACGAGACTCTCCTCGAAACCCGACCTATCCCTGTCCCCGCTCTAGTCAATCTCGGAGTTCTCTACGAGGACAACAACGAATTCGACAAAGCCTGCGGCTGCTACGGCGCGATATTACGAAGAGACCCTAATCACCCGCGAGCACGCCTTTATTTCCGTGACGCACACGAGTCGCTCGACATGTTCTACGACGAAGACTTAGAGCGCCGGGAAGACCAACTCATCCAAGTTTTACGGACCCCTATTTCGGACTTCGAGCTGTCAGTCCGCGCACGGAATTGCCTAACAAACATGGACATTCGAACTCTCGGAGATTTGGTCTCACACTCGGAACCCGAATTACTTGAGTTTAAAAACTTTGGAGAAACCTCCCTCACCGAAATCAAGCAAGTTCTACAGACAAAGGGTCTTCGACTTGGCCTTCGCAGGGACGACGGCTCTTACGTTGTTCCCGATGAGTTTGACGCAGAACCCTTCCATGGTGAATATTTTGAGCCAACATGGCTGGGGAAATTAACTGAAGAGCAGGTTGAGGCCCTTGACCTTCAAGTTTCCGCGCTAAACCTTTCAGTCCGGTGCCACCGGGCTTTGGTAGAACGACTTAACCTTCAAAGGGTTATGGATGTCCTTCGCTACAGCGAAGAAGATCTCCTCGCACTACCCAATTTCGGGACAACCTCCCTTGATGAGCTAAGCCACAAACTAGGAGAGTTAGATCTCCGGCTCCGCACTGGGCGTGGAGAGGAAGCAGAGGAACCCAGCTCTCAGAAATAGGTTGCTCGACTTTCTCGAAGGAAGCATTGAAACCAAACAAGAGGGGCACATCGTCCTCCGAACCGGGGGGATTGGATGGGCAATAGCTGTCCCGCAGGAAACCGCTCAGACGAAAAAGATTCACGAAAACCTAAAGCTTTTCCTTCATCTTTCGGTAGGAGACCATGCCTTCAACCTCTACGGATTTGCAACTACTGCTGAGAGAACCTTATTTCGACAGCTCCTTGGCGTTGGAGGGATAGGTCCAATGTCAGCGCTCGCCCTTCTATCATCACTTGGTTTCAGCGGAGTAAGCCAAGCAATCGTTCACGAAGACCTCGACGCAATATGCTCTGCAAAAGGGATTGGCAAGAAAACCGCTGAGAGAATCTTGGTCGATTTGCGAAATGCCTTGACCTTTCCGACAGATGATTCTGCACCCCCTTCTACTCCGCGTGATGACTTAATCAAAGTTCTTGACGGCCTTGGATTCTCTCCAAACGAAGCTCGAGCTTCAGCTGAGGCAGCTCGACGCAGACTGGGGCAGGACGCCCCTCTCGAAGACCTCTTAAAAAACGCACTACACGAAAAAACACTATGACTAACAATTCCCGCGTTGCCATTCTTATGGGATCCGATTCCGACTGGGACCGCCTCAAGCCCTGCGCCGCAACTCTTCGCGAACATGGCGAGGAACCTATCGTCCGTGTCCTTTCTGCGCATCGAACACCCGAAGAAACTGCTGACTTCGCAACCAACGCAAGGGCAAACGGTATCTGTGCGATTATCTGCGCGGCTGGTGGTGCCGCTCACCTTGCCGGAGTAGTCGCAGCACACACAACACTGCCTGTAATTGGAGTACCTCTTGATAATCCTCCAATGGACGGAATGGACTCGCTACTCGCAACAGTACAAATGCCAGGAGGCGTTCCTGTCGCCACCGTCGGAGCGGGACGTGGAGGTCCCGTCAATGCAGCCTTGCTAGCCCTTCGCATTATCGGAGTCGCCGATGCAGACACCGCCGCCAGAATGGACGATTTCAAATCTGCCCAGAGAGATCGTGTACTGGCAAAGGACGCTGGTTTGCAGGAAAATCTAGAAAACTAAACCGTCGAGGTTTAGCCATTACTCATTTCCGGATACACCGGAAAAGCTTCACACATGGCCTCTGCACTGCTGCGGACATTCTCGGCCACACCTAGATCTTCGACATTTCTCAAAACTTCATCTATCCACTCAGCCAACAATTTCATTTCGCCCACCCCAAAACCGCGAGTTGTAGCAGCAGGGCTACCCATCCGGATGCCAGAAGTGGCCATGGGTTTCTCCGGGTCGAAAGGGATTAAGTTCTTGTTCACGGTAATGCCAGCCCGGTGCAGTGCTTCCTCGCCCTCCCTCCCAGTAATCCCAGGCCCATCGGGTCCACGCAAATCTAAAAGCAGCAGATGTGTGTCCGTACCGCCCGAAACTAATCGATGCCCGCGCTCGGTCAAACCACAAGCAAGTGCCTGAGCATTATCCACCACTCGCTGGCCATAATCCTTAAACGCGGAATGTTGTGCTTCTCCAAAAGCCACCGCTTTGGCTGCAATGGCATGCATTAAAGGCCCACCTTGTATTCCTGGGAAAACTGCTGAATCAATTTTCTTT
>DNPI01000224.1 GCA_003501525.1 Planctomycetota bacterium | reverse complement strand
AAATCATCCATTTCGTTGTTCATAAGGAAACCTCCGGGAGCCATGACTTTCGCCCCATAGCCACTGTTGAGGGTGGTGGTCAGCGCCACCGCACCCCCATCGCCATCTACAGTAGACAAATGTGTCGTCTCTTCCGATTCAATCGGTGACCCAGCAAGCTCAACATCTGGAGGGGTGTAGCGCCGAGGAGATAACCGACCTCTCAGATCAAATAGATAATCTGAATCCGTCAAATCACTTAACAAAAAATCAAACCCTGCCGGATCTCCCAGCCAGCGATTCCTGTCACGAAAAGCTGCTGCTTCAACTTCGGCAATGAGTTGAATGGCCTTCGCGTCTTGCGGCCCCCACTCCTGCAGCACTCCATCGCCAAGCAAAGTCAGAGTCTGTTCCAAAAAAATGCCACCACTCGAAGGAGGACTCGCCGCAAGGACTTGTAGCCCCTTCCATGCGAAAGCGTGCACTGGCCGAAGGACAGGTTGATAATCGCGAAAATCTTTTAGAGACAATATCCCGCCATCCAACCTGGAGGCCCCGACTATGCCCTCAACAATGGGGCCCTCGCGAAAAGCCGCTTCTCCGTCCTCTGCAATTTTTCGCAGCGTGGCCCCAAGTCGTGGCTGCCGAAGCAATGCACCAACGGGCAAAGCCTTGCCATCCTTCGTAAGGAAAACTTCTGAAGCAAAAGGATCCGCAGCAAAATAATTCGCCGCTCTCGCAATCCCACGATGCTCCCTTTCTGAGATGGAGAATCCCTGCTCTGCCAATTCGATTGCAGGGGCGAGTAAATCCTTCCACTTCAGACTTCCCCATCGACGGTGAGCTTCCGCCAAGCCAATAACTGTGCCTGGGACTCCTGCGGCCTTCCAACCCATGCGAGATGCAAGCGGAATAGGGATGCCTTTCTCGTCCAAATACATACCACGAGCAGCGTTAGTAGGCGCAACCTCCCTATGGTCTAAAAACCAAGCGGCACCCTCCGCATCACGATAGAGCAAAAACCCGCCCCCTCCCAAGTTTCCTGCTGCTGGAAGTGTTACCGCTAGAGCAAAGGAAGCTGCAATCGCAGCATCTACAGCGTTGCCACCGTCTTTAAGCGCCGAAAGACCTGCTAATGTGGCATTCGGCTCAGAAGTCGCCACGGCTCCCTGTGCAGCGAACACCCATCCAGGGAGGCACAGCGGGGCAGTGAAGAAAGCTGCGCGCACTGCTCTTTCGGGAAAAAGTGGTCCCACGATTAAGGTTCGCGGCGACCGCCTGTATTAGGGTGTAAGGCGGAGAGGCGGCAAGCTTGTTGCAAAAGCGGCGCCACATTAACCGCCGCTTCGTTAGCAAAAATCAAAAGAGTTCCTTCAGTCCCAACTGGTTCCCATGAAACTAGCCGCGGGCATTTTTGCTGCACAACCTCTTCAACAGCAGCAAGGAATTCATCCCTATCTAATTTCGAATCCCAAATAGAAGCCAAACAAACAAGGCTGGCGTCTTCAGGGCCGCCATAAACCTGAAAAAGGTCACCACCCCATCCGGCCGCAGCCTGGTTAGTCATTGCACTCATTTGACCAGCTTGGCTATTCAGATCTGGCAAAGCCTGCTCGCAGAGGACATATGTCCCGAGTTCTCCTAGAACATCTTCATCCAAAAGCTTCCATCCTTCACCAAGGTTGCCTGACAAATCCGGCACAGCCACAGGTTTCGGTAAATCTAATTGCTCGGGGTCCCAATATTTCTCCGGGTGCAAAACCTGTTCACTAGAAACAGGCGGAGAAGCGAAAGCTTGATCAATATCATCCAGAGGGGGAGCGGCCATCGCGGCCGCCATCGCATTAGTCGTCCGCAGCAGGAATCGATTACCCACGATGTACGGAAGAGTCAACGAAAGGACTAAAAATGGCGGCGCATTTTCGAGTGATTTGGCTTGCTCTGCCATCATCTCTTGCATCTCGACCGGATCTAGCTTCAGCCACCCTCCCATCACACCTTGAATGGTGTATAGGTTCATAAGAGAGGTACCACTACCTTCCACTACGGCCCGAAGCCCAAATTGTGCGTCTGAATTCAAGTGCACAGCTCCCTCCATCATCTCCGCTAAGTTGTAATGTTGGTCGTCTAGCGCATGTGTCAACTCATGGGCCATGATGATGTCAGCCATAGCTCCCTTGTTATACGTACTAACCATCCAAAATCTTGCTTCGGCGGGGTCGTACCAGCCGCCAACTTGACCTCGAAGCAGCTCGGCATAGAGCGATTCAAGATCTGCCTCTTCATCTATAAACCCGAAAAGACGATACGCATTGGTCCATGCCTCAAACTTGCCTTCTGGATACTCTTCTTCCAAACTTGCGAGCGCGAATTCCATAAATTCATCAGGTGTTTTCACCCCTGATGGCACACCTTTCTTGAATTTGCGCCCCCGGATAGATTCCACACGAGGCATAATCTCTTTGACTTTTGCTTCAACAGCTTTTGTGGCAGCTTCTTGCGCAGCAGAAGGAGAATCGGAATCTTGCAGAACAAGAAAAATGGAGCAGGTCAGAGGAAGCAGCATGGCCCCACAGGATAAACTCATCCCCCCACCATGGCCGAGCCAAGAATAGCCATCATCGGAGCCGG
>DNPI01000112.1 GCA_003501525.1 Planctomycetota bacterium | reverse complement strand
CGAAAGATGAATACGGATCTTCTAACGAACTTATCATTCCTGCTACCCCCTGATGCATTAATGATTTGGGATCTATGGGCTCAACATAATCTTGGGCTAGCTGTTGATGCGCGCGGCCAAGGATTTGAGCCGTTGTCCTGCTGTTGAAATCCTTGAGCTTTAAGCTCCCGCTCACTAAGAAAAAACCTGCAGCGGAGAGAGCGGCCCCCAAGGCTAGTCCTTGCGAGAATCTTGAATATCCCCTCATCAAGGTAGATTTTACCCTTCCGCCGAAGTTACGAGGGGAAGAGGTTGCCGAAGGGGAGGTACCCCCCCTTCGGCTTTTAACCACTTCTCTTTCACCCGAGAGAGAATGGTCCTAAGAACCGTACAAAGATGACCCAGGATTAGGTTCAGCAGCGGCTAAATTTTCTCGAAATCGGGAAGAAAACTCAGTTGTTCCAGAGTGCGGGAGATTCGTGATTTAAATCTTCAGGCGCTGGGTCGCCCAATTCTTGTAATGCGAGCTTCGCTTGCTCGTCATTTGGGGCCATCCCGTGGAAATCAGAGACATCTTCCATGTATGAAACGCCTTTCCCGATAACAGTTCGACAAGCTAATAGGGAAGGGCGAGAGGTTTCTTCTTTTGCGGCCGCAAGGGCGCTGGAAAGGTTTTCCAAATCATGTCCGTCGACTTCCTGGACATGCCAACCAAAAGCTGCATATTTAGCGCCAATGTCTCCTGGGTCCATTACGTCTTCAGTCCTGCCGTCGATTTGGATGCCGTTCCAATCCAAAAGTAAAGTCAGATTGCCTAATCCATAGTGGGCGGCAGCTGTAGCCATTTCCCATGGCTGGCCTTCTTGGCTTTCTCCGTCTGAGGTGATGGCAAAAATTCTAGTCGGCAGTTTGTCCATTTTCGCTGCTAGTGCCATTCCTGCTGCAACCGAAACGCCATTGCCAAGACTGCCGGTACTCATTTCAATTCCGGGCAGATGGCCCTTGTGGGGGTGTCCTTGTAGGGGGCTGCCGAACTTTCGGAATGTGTGGAGAGAATCTGCAGGAAAGAAGCCACGTCTGGCGAGTGACGAATAAAGGACAGCGCAACAGTGCCCATTGCTGAGAACTAGTCGGTCCCTTAGAGGGTGATCCGGGTTTTCCGGGTCGAGTCGGAGTTCTTGGAAATAAAGCGTGGCGAAAATTTCGGCAAGCCCCAGTGGCCCCCCGGGGTGACCGCACCCTGCAGCGTGCACCATTCGGATTACATCTCTGCGGATTCGGTTCGCGATGCCGTTGATTTCGGCGGCGTCTTTGGATTCAGGGTAGCTAGGAGGGGATGCGAGATTCACTGTGTTGCTCCGAGAAAGAGACGAGCTTGTTCGGCGATGCCGGGCCCATCCAGGTGATAGTGGCTGAGAAGTGAAGCGGCCGGACCAGTTTGCCCGAATTCTCCCTTCATCCCGTGCCTCTGCATGGGGACCAAGGTATTGTTCTCAAGTAGCGTGGCGGCTACGGCTTCGCCCAAGCCTCCGGTGACTTGATGCTCTTCTACTGTCATTAATCTTCCGCAGGATTTTGCGGCTTCGCAAATCGTTTCCGAATCTAGAGGGTTGACTGTTGCGCAGTCAATCACTGTGCATTCGATGCCTTCTTTCGCAAGTTCTTCTGCAGCTAGGAGGCTCTGATAGACCTCAACGCCGCAGGCGACGAATGCGAGATCTTTCCCTTGGCGGTGGGTAAAAGCTTTACCAAAAGTGAATTCAGGCGCATCTTCCATGATTGGAGTTGCTGCTCGTGACGTGCGCATATAGCAAGGACCCGGCGTTGTAGCGAGAGCTTCAACGGCAGCTTCGGTTTGCCGGGAATCGGCGGGGACCACTACCTTCATGTGCGGCAGCACTCGCATTAGTGCGATGTCTTCGAGCATTTGATGTGAAGCACCATCTTCGCCCACAGTTATGCCTGCATGGCTAGCAACAATCTTTACATTTAGGTTAGGGACGCAAATGGATTGTCGGATTTGCTCCCACGCTTTACCCGCAGCAAACATGGCGAAGGATGAGGCGAAGACCGTTTTGCCGCTGAGTGCGAGGCCTGCGGCAAAACCCATCATGTTGCACTCGGCTACGCCCATATTGAAGAAACGATCCGGGAACGATTTCCCAAAGGCGGCAGTTTTTGTGCTGCCGCTGAGGTCAGCGTCTAAAACGACGATGTCTTCTCGGGAGTGGCCTAGGCTTTCAAGGGCCCGACCATAGGCGGCTCGAGTGGCTTCCTTTTTCACGTCGGGGGGGGATGGGGGTGTGGCGACTTGCAAGGGGAGAGGGGCTGAGTAATTCAGTGGGGCCATTCCAACCGCCCCGAGCATCGGTTACAAGTCTCTAGTTAAGGCTAAGATGGCGGCTTGCCAGTTGCACGTTTAGAACATCAAGCGGAGTTTTGCGCTGCTTTCAAGCTTGGCCTGTCTGGGGCCAGTGCGGAAGAGGATCGTGAGGCTTTTGGTATTTGCGCCAGCCCCAATTATCACGGTCACAACTACATGTTGACGGTGGTGGTTGAAGGGCAGGTTGATGTCCGGACAGGAATGGTTATGGATCTCAAAACGCTTGAGAGTGAAGTAGATGGTTTGCTGGCAGAGGTTGACCACCTGAATTTGAATGTCGACGTTCCTTTTTTAGAGGGTGTGAATCCGACATCAGAGAATCTTTGTATAGAATTCTGGTCTCGCATTTCCTCAAGGCTCCCCGAAGGTGTTCGGTTGGAAGAAATCCGTCTTCGTGAGAGCCGTGACAACTCCGTGATTTATCGAGGCCCTGACCGTGACTGAGACCGTTAAAAATCCCCCTTGTTCGCTTTCTGCCTTGGTTGAGACTCTTCTTGAGGAGCTTGGGGAGGATCCAAAGCGAGAGGGCTTGATGAAAACCCCAGTACGGGTTGCAAAGAGCATGCGCTTTCTGACGGAGGGTTATCACGAGGATATTGATGAAGTTGTTAATGGGGCAATTTTCCAAGAACCGTGCGATGAAATGGTTGTGGTCAAGGACATTGAGTTTTATTCCATGTGTGAGCATCATCTCCTACCTTTTTACGGACGCATGCATGTTGCTTATATCCCCAACGGTCGAGTTATTGGGCTTAGTAAGCTGCCTCGGATAGTAGAAATGTATGCGCGTCGGCTCCAGGTGCAGGAAAGGCTTACCAATCAAATCGCTGAAGCCGTAAGCCAGGTTTTGCAGCCGAAAGGGGTTGCCGTTGTTTCTGAGGCCGCCCATCTGTGCATGATGATGCGCGGCGTGGCTAAACAAGCAAGCACCGCGACTACATCGTGCATGTTGGGGGCCTTTAGGGAGGACCCAAGAACTAGGAGCGAAATCTTGTCGTTGCTTAATCAGCCTTCGCGATTGCGCTGAGCGAGCGGCTTTTATTATTCCTGATACAATTTGGTCTTGCACTCTCCGTGCTGGAGAGGTTTGCGTCCCCTCAGAAAGGAAATCATTGCTTATTAAATCTTGGGTCAGAGTTTATGAATAAGGAGCACGATCGTCCGTTTATTGCGTTTGTTGCGATATTCTCTTTTCTACTGCTAGCGGGAATTGTGGTGGCCTTCTCCGAGGTTGCTCAAGCTGGAAATGCGCCTACTGTGGCTAGTTTTGAGCACCACGCTCAGCCTAATAGCCAGATTGTTAACTAGTGCTTCTGAGGGAGTTCTCTAGCTCTGTTAGGCAGGAAACGGGCGTCCGCCGGCGGGTATCAATGTGGATTTCTGCTCGGCGATAAGCAGGCGTTCTTTCCTTGAGAAGGGAGCGAAGCCTGCCCATGGCTCCTGGATCCCCCGCCATGGGGCGAGTGTCCCCCTGTGCAGCAACCCGATTCCAGTGTTCTTCTGGGCTGGCCTTTAGCCAGACTGTGCAGCATTTCTCGAGGAGCCGTTCCCATGACTCTGCTGAATTGACTATCCCGCCTGGGACAGCAAGTACCCCTTCTTGGTTTTCTTGAAGCCAACAGTCGAGAGCTATGGACTCTCGCCTGCGGTAGCCTTCTGGGCCCTCTAGCTCGAAAATTTCGGCAATTGAAATCCCGGCTTTTGCTTGGATGATGGCATCGAGTTCTACAAAAACGGTGTCGAGGCTTTGGGCTAGCTTTTGGCCGAGAGTGCTTTTTCCCGCTCCTCGTAGCCCTACAAGGGCAATCGGTTGGCGAGAAGGCGCAGGGCTAGCAAGAGCGCAGAGTTCTCCTAGTTCTAGATCCAGTGACTTTGCAAGCGCGTTGAGCTTGAGGAGAGAGGGGTTCGCCCGACCTCGCTCTATTTCTACCAGAAATCGACTGCTGAACCCTGCTTCCTCAGCGATATCTCGAAGAGAGCTGCCACGTTTGAGGCGAAGCTGCCGCACTTTTTTGCCAAGTCGCTGGGAAATCGAGGATGCCGGCATGGGGGAATTATAATTCCAACATTGACAAAGGTGTAGATTTATGTTTCACTT
>DNPI01000210.1 GCA_003501525.1 Planctomycetota bacterium | reverse complement strand
CGAAGCAGAAGACGCAGCAGAAGTAATTCTCAAAAGCCTTGGGTTGGAAAATTTATCTGAGCGATTGCCAAACAATCTTTCAGGAGGAGAAGCTCGGCGATTAGGTTTAGCGCGAGCTATTGCGCCGCGCCCACCACTCCTACTCCTCGATGAACCCTTTGCCGGCCTTGACCCTGATAGTCGTCGCGAAAGCATTGCTTACATAGAGCAGGTTATTAATGAAACTCGAACAACGGTTCTCCTCGTTACTCACAGGACCGAGGAGGCAGCCATGCTCGGAGGTCCGATGTATTCCTTAGAAGGGGGCGCACTAAGCTCGTGACCCGAACGGAAAACGCTGCTGGGTGGCTTGCTGCCGGAATGGCCGCTTTAGGTGGGGCAATCATTCTGCTCGTTCTGGCTCCTCCGCCATCTGCAAACGCCACGCCCCCCGAAAGTTCTCAAGCGTGCCTGAAGTGTCACCCTGGAGTCGCTGAAGAATGGGCCACCTCTCATCACGCTCTCGCTTACGAAAACCCGGAAGTCCGAAAACTCAGTCAAGATTTCCGCAACGAAGAATGCCTCGCATGCCATGCTCCACGACCTGTACTGGGCTTTGCTCCAGGTCAAAGAGTGCTAGCTAGGCAGGCAGACCGCGCAATGGGAGTTGATTGTTTATCGTGCCATTCGCGACCAGAAGGAGGTGTTGCTACTTCCTCCATACGCCCCGACCGAACAGCCGCTTGTCGCCCAGTACACGACCCTCGATTAGCTTCTGTCGATACCTGTGGGTCTTGCCACAACCAACACGGGACTGTGGACCAGTGGCGAGCCTCAAGCCCAGCACTGCGAGGCAAAAATTGTTTGGGATGCCATATGCCACCAGTGTGGAGAGAAGGGGGACGCCAAGGTCGCGACCATCGATTCTTAGCTGGGCACCATTTGGAGACTCTGCAGCAGGCTGTTGAACTGCGAGCTGGAATATTGGATGACGACGAATGGTGGGTTGAAATCGTTAACCATGGATGCGCCCACAACTTCCCCACAGATGAACGCTCGCGGGCTGCTGACGTACAAGTCAGATGGATGGACGCTGATGGTGAATGGATGGCCTGGGAGCATCTGCATAGATTCCGCGACCCATATCGGGACGAATTAGATTTAACAAACACACAGCTACCTTCTGGTGAAACTTGGTCGCACCGAGGCAAACGTTTACGGGAAGGTCGTGGTGAAGTCCGCCTCCTTTATCGATTCCAGCCATTCCTCCCTGACGAAGAGGCACTTGAGATTGCTCGCCAGAGCATCAACGGATGAAGCGACTACTTTGCCTCCTGTGCCTCGCATCCTGCACACAATCTCAACCTTTAGATGCTCCTGCGGGGGGAATCTCAGCGCTCAACGAAGCTTTAGACAGGACAAAGGACTCTGCGATTCCAACAGCATCTGAAGCCGCGATATCAGAGTGGGAAGAAATACTCGAAGCTGCCACGTTCACGGGGCACATTGGAAGACGAGCTTTGCAGCAACTGGAGAACATTGAAGCACAACAGCGAGATTCAATCTTGCTTTCGCTTGTGGAGAAAAAGGCAATTCCCCCCGAAAGCAAGCGAATTGCCTATTCCCGATTGGCCGCTGACGGTGCCCCTGAAATCGTCCCGCGCCTTGTCCTGAGGCTCCGTTACGAAAAAGATCATTCCTCTAATGTCGCGATAGCCCAAGCTCTTTTGCGACACGGGAATGGTTCAGGCCTCGCCGCAATCCGAACAATCCTTTCATTTTCCTCAAACCAATACCCAGAAGCTCAGCAAGCCGCTCTCGAATTCATCAAAAGCATCCCTCCCCACTCTAGCAATCAAGAAGATGCTGATGCTTGGGGAAGATTTGTTCGCCTGGAATCGAATTGGAACAACCAACGAACACTCCCTGGATTTCCCGCTCCACCTATCGAAGGCCCCCTCGAGTCAGAAATATGGAGCATGGCCGCTCGATTGGTCAGTCAGCCGCTACGCCCTGTGGACGAAGCGCGATTTGTGCTTTCCCGAATGGGAGGAGAGATTATTCCAATACTCGTCCATCTCACTCGAGACCAAAATCGATATTTGCACGAGCATGCACTACAAACCATCGCATGGATCGGCGCAGCAGCAGGCGCATGGGCAGATAAAGAAAAATTTCCCCTGACAACAAAGCTTGCAGAATCCTTATCCAATGCCTCCGTCAGGACACGCGCTCTTGAGGCCATTGGGGCTTGCGCTGCTTCAGGAGCTGAAACTGCCCTTCTCCCCTGGCTAACTCAAGGCAATCGTGAAGAAAAGACCGCGTCGGCAGATGCCTTGCTGCGATGTGGCACTAGTACATGTCTACCATTTGCACAAAAAGCACTCGGAAGCCAGGACTCCCTCGGCCCCGAAGGGGTATACAGTCTCAGGCTCTTGGTAAAAGCTCTCGGGGCGGAGGTAAGCACACAGCCTCCAAGCGGTCTCGCGCCAGAAGAGCAAAAGCGCCGTGACCGATGGGCGCGCGCTAGACGCCCGGCGGCGGAACCGCAGGGCTAATAAGCTGAAAGAAGAGGAAGAAAAGCACCACCGCGATAGCCACTCTGCGGAAAGAGAATCGCCCATGAACGATTTCAAACTTTCCATCTTGATCCCACCGTGTTGCGCCGTCCTGCACGAGCCGACCATGCGACATCAGCAGAGTAAAAAGAGAAACTATCGGAAGCCCCATGCCCATGCCCCGAATCCAAACCTGCAAACTGCGATGAAAGGCTGTTGCCATTTCAAGCTTGCGCCCTCTTGAATCGGTAACTTGAATTTTGAGTAGCCACTTTCCTGGAGTCGTCCCCCATGTCGACATGAGACAGGTCTCCATCAAGACCCACCCACAAAGGAAATACACCGCATAGAGAGGCGTAACTGGAAGTTTGTAGATTAATTCGGGATCACCCGAAGTAATAAAGACAAAAGTCTGCCCAAGTGTGTAATCAATAATCCGAGCGAAATACCGCACCCAAGGCCTTACCTGCTCACCATCGCGTCGTACCGCGGCCCCTAGCAAGCCCTGGTTTGGGAATTTTGGGCTCGCTCCTGGTTCATCATCATCGAAATCGGCGTGCACCTCCGAGCTAGGCCTCACTGGAGAGCTACTCTCCTCTATCACCTCCGGCTGCGCCTTCAGCGGTCGAGCGTTTTGGGGATGTAAGAACTCTACTGTTTGGACTTGGGCCCAACCGTCCATACCTTCAGTCCAGACTAAATCACTACCAGACAAGACGCCCGAAGCCAGAAAATCTCTCAATTCGGCCGCACTGTGCGGACCAACAGGGCCTTCATCCTTTGCGTAGAACCAAG
Organism: Planctomycetota bacterium; assembly: GCA_003501525.1. Taxonomy (GTDB): domain Bacteria; phylum Planctomycetota; class UBA1135; order UBA1135; family UBA1135; genus UBA1135. Next base: position 1,736 of record DNPI01000210.1, on the reverse strand, counting down.
CTTCCTCAGAAACGTCTCCTGAAATGTCTTCGGTCGAATTCATCTCAGGAAAACAGGTTAAAACGCACGATATGCCATAGTGCTGCTACACCATCTCGCCAGCCTATTTTCTTTCCTTCGGCATAGTCACGACCATAGTAGCTAATGGGCACTTCGTAGATGCGTACGCGCTTACCTTCCAATCTTTTCCGAGAAATCTTTGCCGTTATTTCAGGCTCAAACCCGAAGCGGTTCGATTCGATCTCGACACCAGCCAAGACCTCCTTTCGAAAAACCTTATAACAGGTTTCCATGTCAGTAAGGTTCAGATTAGTAAACATATTCGAGACAAAGGTCAGGAAATTGTTTGCCATTTGATGCCAATAGAGATGAACCCGCGACATCCGTGCACCTTTAAATCGTGAGCCATAAACGACATCAGCCAAACCTCTTTCAATCGGCTCCAAAAGAATCGGGTACTCAGCGGGATCATATTCCAAGTCAGCGTCCTGAATGAGAATGACATCGCCCGTCGCCTGAGCAATCCCTGTACGCAACGCGGCCCCCTTTCCTTGGTTTTTTTCGTGGTAGTAAATCTTGTGTCCGTCCACTCCTTCCAGGCCGGCAAGAATGTCGCGGGTCCCATCTGAGGACCCGTCATCCACCATAATTATCTCCTTCTCAAAGGGCGTCGCTAAAACCTTGCCGAGCAAGGTCTCCAATGAATCCTTTTCGTTGTAAACAGGAATGACGACTGAGAGTTTCATGGCTGCAAAGTTTATCCCGGATTGCTAACCCGGCGCGAAGGACCGATTAGAAGCCAACCCATACCCACTAACATCAACACAGCAAGAGGGGCTACAAACGGATTCCCCCAATCCGGGAATGGTATCTCGGCTGCTTTCGGAATTGCGATAAGGACTCCTGCAATAGCTTCGCCAGCAACAAGTCCGCTTGCTAGCAAAATCCCTCTTTCATGCGCTCTTTCCCCTCCTCTCCTCGCAGAAAGCCAAGCAAAAATGCCACCAAGAAGGATTGCTGTAGAAAGACCAAATGGTAAATACATGCCCACTGCAACCGGCATGATATGCAACCGGAAAGAAGAGCCGCGAGGGGCCAACACAGCTTGATCGACACACACGATGGCCAACCCAACCATCGCACCTGCAGCAACTAAATCCCAAGGCAGAGTTGCATCGCCAAAGAAACCCTGCATCAATGAAGCAAACAATGCCGCTTGAGGAGCAGGAAGACTTTCACTGCCTATCCCATATGCCTCATGAAGTAAACCAAGGACAGGAGCCAATACAAAAGCGGCTGAAATCACCCCAAGCACTTCAACCCACTGCTGTCGGAAAGGAGTAGCGCCTACCAAATGCCCCGTCTTAAGGTCCTGACAGACATCGCCTGAAGTGCAAGCGGCGCAGCAAACTACCCCGGCAACGCCCATCGTCGCCAAAATGGCAATCTCACCAGAAAAGCCTGCCAGCGAAATAAGCAGTGAGGTCAGCAGAACAGTACAAATCGTCATCCCACTCACAGGAGAATTACTCGCACCAACAAGTCCCACAATATACGCAGCAACTGCCACAAAGAAGAAAGCACAAATGGTCATTAGAACGGTCGCCAGTGCTGCGACTCCAGGGTCCTGACACACTCTCAGATAAAGACTCAAAACCGTAATTACGGTCCCTGTAATCAGAAGGCAAAGCCAACGGCCACTCATATCCTGTTGCGTTCGCTCTACTGGGACTTCT
>DNPI01000015.1 GCA_003501525.1 Planctomycetota bacterium | reverse complement strand
TCGGGTGTTGAGATTATTCGAATCCAACAACCTTGGTCGAACCACAATGGTGGCATGGTTGAATTCGGGCCTGACGGGTTCCTCTATATTGGAATGGGCGATGGGGGCGCCGCAGGAGACCCCGGCGACCGGGCCCAAGATGGGGAAACCCTCCTTGGGAAAATGCTGCGATTAGATATAGACGCAGCATCTCCTTATGGCATCCCAAAAGACAACCCTTTTCGCAATAGCAAAAGCTTTCGAAAAGAAATTTGGGCATATGGACTCCGCAATCCTTGGCGCTTTTCTTTCGATAAGTTGACAGGCGACCTCTGGATTGGCGATGTAGGGCAAAACGCTTGGGAAGAAATACATCTACAACCAGCGGGCACACAAGGAGGGACGCACTTCGGCTGGCGAACACTCGAGGGCTCGCACCCTTATGAAGGGGATTCCGTTAAACGAGAGGACACCTCTCTCCCTGTCTACGAATACGCACAAGAAGGAAAGCCAAAGCGTTGCTCCGTTACCGGCGGATATGTTTACAGGGGGTCCGCAATACCTTGGCTGCAAGGGTCATACATTTTTGGCGATTGGGTGAGCAATGAAATTTGGGCCGGCCGGCTTAAAGACGGGAAACTTCAGGGTATTCGTGATTTGACAGAGGAGCTTTCCCCCAGACCCGGAAAACGATTAGGTGGTGTCGTCTCATTCGGAGAGGACGCCGCTGGAGAGCTTTATGTCCTTTGCATGCTAAGCGGCAAAATTTGGCGCATCGTTGATGCCGAAAAATCAGACCCGTGATAGGGTGGCTTTGCCCCCATTCCTCCGGTTAGACGATGCAAAAATCCCTCCTCCCCTCTCTGCTTGTTTTATTCTCAGCTCCTGCATACGCACAAAACGTCTTCCTAGACGAGGATTTCTCCACGGGTGTGCCGCCGACAGGATGGGGCGAGCTAAACAACGGTAACTCCAACGGATGGGAGCTTGACCCCATGCTTGGGGATGCTGCATTTCACGACGATTTCACAGGCTTCAACGACAACTCAATCTTCTCGACGGCAATGGACTTGAGCGCAACAACTGGAGCTTGGCTCCACTGCGAGCAATCTGTTTCCTACGCTGGCTGGAGAGACCATCACTACATCGATATCTCTCTCGACGGAGGAAATACTTTCAATAATGTACACGACGACCTTGCTGGAGACGGGAACAGCGTGCTGACCGTTGACCTCTCTGCCTATGGCGGCATTAACGGAGTAAACCTCGCCTTCCATTACACCGGCGATTACGCCTCTGAATGGGCAGTTGACGATGTCCTCGTGACCGATTCTCCCAACCCTCCACCGCCAAGCATTTTGACCACCGTAGTCAACCCTTCCAATGGACACACATACCATCTGCTCGAGTCAACCACATGGACGGAAGCTGAGGCTGGAGCCATCGCATTAGGCGGCCATCTTGCAACTGTTCGGAGCCAGGCAGAGAACGATTGGATCTGGAGCAACTTCAGCAATTGGGGAGGACAAGACAGGGACCTATGGATTGGCTTAAATGATGTCGCAACAGAGGGGACCTTCGTATGGTCTTCCGGAGAAACGAGTTCGTTTCGCTATTGGGCAACTGGTCAGCCTGACAACAACGGAGGCAACGAGGACTATGTCCATATTGGAGAATTGAACACCGACGCATGGAACGACATGTTTGATGCCGCATCTACCTCCTGGTCCCCCGGCTATTTCGGCGTTGTCGAAATCACCACACCTACTGGCCCCCAATACGATGTTCAGAATCTTGTAGCAGGAGCCACAGCTATTCTTTCCGTCTCTGGCTTTGGAGCAGGAAATGTCGGCATCCTTGCCTATTCAGTTTTTGGAGGAGGCCCCACAACGACACCTTTTGGGGATGTCGACATGAGTATGCCTATCCGCCAACTTCCGGCCATCATCACGGATGCCAATGGCAATGCAAGCTTGTCTGCTTCTGTTCCTCCCCACGTCGGAGGAATGTCCGTATGGACTCAAGGGGTGGAATTAATCCCTGGGGGTGGAGGGAATTTGACCAATTCCCACGCTCTCACCGTTCAATAAGTAAAAATGGTCGGGGCGAGAGGATTCGAACCTCCGGCCTCTGCAACCCCATTGCAGCGCGCTAGCCAGGCTGCGCCACGCCCCGACCGGGCGACAGTCTACCGACGCGGCTTAATCAGGAAACCCAGGTTAAATATTGTTCCGAAGCCGCCAAACACCCCGCTGGCCAGGAGTTTCTTCAACCTTCACTTCCAAAACATGCAGCTGCAACTCTGGGAACCGAACGCTAAGCCTCTGTACTAATTCGCCTCCAAGCCAACCCGACAAATTCTCGGCCGAAGTGTTATTGATTGGAAGTACCAAGACGTCTTCAGTCGGAGCGGCGTAGTAACGATCTCTATAGCGAACCTCAATAACCCCATCTTCTCTCTGTTCATGGTGCAAATCGGGGTGATTCGCCGGAATAATCCAGTGCTCGTCCAATTCGTCGACGAGCTCTTTAACTAGCGGTTTTGCTTGAAGAAAGTCTAGAACAAGGCCGTGTGGTGACAAGTTCGCTTGGATCTCAACATACACACGGTAGTTATGACCATGCAAACGCTCCGCACTACCATCGGGAAAGATAAGAAAGTGAGCTGCGGAGAACTTGAGGTACTCCTTGTCAATCTGGATGGACCATTCTTCCATTGCAACGAATCCTAGTCTATTTGCTTAAATCAGGTTCAAAAAGAAACTGCCTCGAGGGAAAAGACTGGACCCTCAAGACACGATTTCGCCCAAGGCCAATTCCCTAGGGGGCCATCCGGTCGAGTCGGCACAGGGCATGCATTGCAAACACCAAACCCGCAACCCATATAAGTTTCCAAACTGATTTGACCTTCGAGCCCTCTCGCCGCACAAAAATCTGCAAAAGCATGCAGCAGTCCTTCCGGGCCACACGCACAAAACAAAGCATCCTTACTCACTGCACCGGCCTCTAGCTCGTCAGCAAGACTATCTAGAACGGATCCTGAATACCCCAGGGAGCCATCGTCAGTCGCGAGAATTGTCCTAAAAGGCTCTGCTTCAAAACGAGCGCGGTCGTAAAGACGATCTTCCGTTCGAGCGCCAAATAAATATGTGGTGTTCGCCACAGCTCCCTGGCGGACCCTCTCACGGCCGTAAGCAAGAAAGGGTGCACTCCCTACTCCACCAGCAACCATTACCAGTTCCCGCGAAGCCGGAGGGGGGTCGAATCCCTGGCCTAGGGGCAAGGTGCAATCCACGGATTCTCCCACTTCTAAATCTTCAAGGGCACGAGTTCCTGGCCCCAACACCTGCACGAGAAAAGAAACGGTGTGAGAACCTGGCTGCTCATAAATGCTGAACGGACGAGGAATAACCGGGCCGCCACCATGCGAAGGCGATAGCATCGCAAAACGGCCGGCGGTAACAGGTTCAAGCGCTGCAGGAAGCTGCAGCTCGAGGATGAATGCATCTGGGCCACATTCGGTTTTTCCGATTATGTCCCCTGCTAGAACTCGAGCATCGCCTGCTAACACTGCCATAAGCGGCGAAATTCTATCCCCGCGCTTAGAATTCCCCGTAATGGCTAGGAAGATACACGCAGACGGCACCCCCGAGGACCCTGTCCTCGCGGCGGGCATTCTGGTCTGGAGGAAAGTCAACAATGGTTTTGAATTTCTCCTGGTACGCAATGCAAAGCATGGGACATGGGGATTCCCCAAAGGGCATGTGCAACCAGAAGAAGATTTAACCAGTGCAGCAATACGTGAAACAGAAGAAGAAACCGGCTTTAAATTCAACCCTGAAGACCTTGCTCCAGACTTTCTCGACACTTGCATCTACACAACAAAAGGGCATTGGAAGCGCATCTTTCACTTCCTCCCCACTGGCGGTGTCCCGCCAACCTCAGAGGTTCAACTGTCGGGGGAACATATCGAAGGGGGATGGAAATCAGAGGCCGAAGCTCTCGCCATACTTAAGCGGCAAGAATCCCGACGCACTCTCATCAGAGCAGCAGAAACTCTTCGAGTTTGTCTAGGCCGAAGATGACCCCAAAAGAAGCACTCCCTATCCTCGAGGCCCATTCTCCCCCAGGAGAAACATGGCCAAATCACTGTCGTCAAGTAGCAAAGGTGGCAAAAGCTCTCGCGCTCGCCAGTCAAGAGGCCGGGGTCAACATTAATCCACTAAGAGTTGAAGCGCATGCTTTGTTACACGACATCGGCAGGTCTAAAACACACGGACCTATGCATGGTTGGTCCGGGTACATCCTGCTGAAAAAACTTGGGAAACCCGAGCTAGGAAGAGGCTGCATCACTCATTGGACAAAAGGCAGAACCGCTGCAGAGATGGCCAGGAATTCCTCCTTCTCGACTTCGTTCATCCAAAAAGTTTATGCGGCTCTTGACCCTCCTGATTGGAACATTGAGGACAGTATCCTTTCAATTGCAGACAGTAGCGTGATGCACACAACAATTGTCTCCCTGAAGACTCGGCATACCGATTTAGAGTCCCGCTACGGAAAATCTGATTGGATAACGCGTACTAAAGATTTAGCGTTTTCTCAAGAAAGCAGCCTCAGCAAAGTCCTCGGACGTCCGGTGGAAGATATCGTGAAGCCTCTCCATGGTCACTCCCTAGATGATGCTTAAAGAAAACCTACAAGGCCTTGATAGTTTTGCCGCGAACGTTAAAGAAGCGCTTGGCAATGCTATTGAACAAGAACCCGCATCGCTAAGCCTAGAAATCCCACGTGAGGAGTCGCATGGAGAATTTGCCGTCGCCTGCTTCCAAATGGCACAGGCGGAGGGAACAGACCCGCCTACTGTTGCAAAACGATTAGCAAAAGAAATCGAAATCCCTGGCGTAACGGCCGAAGCGGTTGGGCCTTTTCTGAACTTTAAAGTCGACTCAGAAATTCTAGCCCAAACAGTTCTCGAAGGAGCTTTAACGAGTAAGTATGGGAAAGGTGAAGAGCACGCCGCAACCGTTTTAGAATTCTCTTCTCCGAACATCGCAAAGCCCATGCACGTCGGGCATCTCCGATCAACGGTAATTGGGGCTGCATTGGCAAGGATTCTCATGCGCCTTGGGCACCGAGTAACTCGCATTAATCACTTAGGCGACTGGGGATCTCAATTCGGGAAACTTGTCGCCGCATGGAACAATTGGGGTAATGAGAAAAGTTTTCTAGAATCCCCTATTAACCACCTTCTTGAACTCTATGTCCGATTCCATGAAGAAGAAACGGACAATCCCGACTTAAAAGATCAAGCCAAAGAGGCATTCAGCGAATTAGAAACGGAAGAAGATGGAGAGACGCGCCAACTCTGGCAACGATTCACCGAAGCTTCTCTCCAAGAATTTGAACAGATATACAACAGACTCGGCGTCTCATTCGAACACATCAGGGGAGAATCCTGGTACGAAAACCAACTCGAAAGTCTCGTGGAGTGGCTCGATTCTTGCGGAGTATTAGAAGAGTCAGAAGGCGCACAAATCATCGACCTCACCGAACAAGGAATTGATACCCCTTGCCTGGTTAAGACGGCGCACGGCACGACTCTCTACGCCACCCGAGACCTCGCCGCGGCGCGGTCTCGGTGGAAAGAATTCTCATTCGATCACTCGCTCTATGTTGTGGGTTCCGAACAAAACCTCCACTTCAGACAATTCAAAGCAGCCCTGAGTCGCTGCGGCGAAGCATGGGCCGAAAAAATCGAACATATCCCCTTTGGCCTCATTCGCATGGCAGGTGGAAAACTTTCCACCCGCGAAGGGAAAGTACTGCTCCTGTCTGAGGTTCTTGATCGAGCATGCGAGCTCGCAGCGGAGACTATCGCCGAAAAAAATCCAGACCTACCCGACCGAGAATCTGTCGCCGAAAAAATTGGGCTGGGAGCCGTTATTTTCCATGACCTCAAGCACCAAAGACAAAAGGATGTGGTTTTCGACTGGAAAGAAGTCCTAAGTTTTGAAGGAGACACTGGGCCATATCTTCAATACACCCATGCACGGTGCTGCTCCATATTGAGAAAAGCAAACTCCCCTTCTATATCTTCTGCTGAGGTAGATTCATCCCTATTGTCTGACTCTAAAGAACTAATGGTCGCTCTTGGGCGCTATCCAGGAGCACTCAGAGAAGCTGGTCGCAAACGAGAGCCCTCAGCTCTTGCACAATCTCTTCTCCGCATTGCATCTGCTGGGAACGCCTTTTACCGAGATAAACGAGTCCTTGGATGCGGAGATGAAAATCTCGAATATGCAAGACTGGCTGCAGTAACAGCCCTGCGCAATGTCCTCGCGGACGGCCTGCATCTTTTGGGCGTACCCGCTCCGGAGGAGATGTGAGCCACTCGCGGATATACGAAGATCGCATTCGGGATGTCCCAGACTTCCCAAAGCCGGGGATCGTATTTAAAGACATCACCCCTCTACTGGCGGATGTCAAAGCGTTCACGGCAGCAATCGAAGATCTCGTTGCAGCCGTTCGCGACCTTCAGCCTACTCACGTAGCGGGTATCGAATCGCGAGGTTTCCTCCTTGCCGGCCCCATGGCAGAACGCTTAGAAGTCGGGGTTATTCCTTTGCGCAAGCCTGGAAAACTTCCCTGCCAAACTTGGCAAGAGGATTACACGCTTGAATATGGCGAAGCTAGCCTAGAAATCCATCAAGATGCTTGTGCCCCAACTGACCGTATCGTTGTCGTTGATGATCTCTTGGCAACTGGTGGTACTGCTACTGCTGCTGTCCACCTAATCCGAAGAACAGGAGCAGAGGTTGTAGGCGCATGCTTCGTAGTAGAACTCCCCTTTTTAGGAGGTCGCGATTTACTCCATGGCGTTGAAGTTCACAGCTTAATCGAAGCAAAGGAATAGAATCTAAGCATGGCCTCCAAGAAAGACCTCGAACACGAAGACGCTGTCTCGACTGAGGAGCTTTGGAGCCGCTGGCAAGAATCCGGCGAAAACGAAGTGAAGATGCTCCTGGTCGAAAGGTACCAGCCCCTCGTGGGCTTCATCGCAGCCAAAATTGCATCTTCTCTGCCTCGCTCCATCGATGTGAACGACCTTATTCAAGAAGGCTATTTCGGGTTAATGGATGGAATCGAAAAATTTGATCCCGAACGCGGGTTTAAATTCAAAACCTATTGCTCAACAAGAATTCGGGGAGCAATTTTGGATGCGCTTAGAAGTCAGGATTGGGTCCCGCGACTTGTACGCCAAAGAGCCGCAAAAATGGAAAAGGCAAGGGCGCAATGGATGAACCAATATGGGAGGGAACCAACCGATACAGAAATCATTGCCACACTCGGTGTTGAAACGAAAGAGCTAAGTGCGATGAAAAAAGCCAAGCCCCGGGCCATGCACAGCGTCAGCGATAAGCCGTCCTCAGGCGAAGGTGAAGCTGAAGGGGGTATTGCGGGCTTAGGCGCGTCCGCAGAAATAGACCCTTTGGATGCTGCGAATCGCAAGGATTTGATGGAAGTCGTCACACGGTCTCTTGGTGAAAAAGAGCGGGCCGTCCTGCAGTTGTATTACATCGAAGGGTTGACCTTGAGAGAGGTCGGAAAAGCTCTCAATATCACTGAATCTCGAGTGTGCCAAATTCATGGCAACGTCATTAAAAGACTAAAAGAGCGCCTAAGGGGTTCCCAAGAACAATTCAGCTCTTGACCGACTTCGCGGATCCTTTCCAGCTAGAACAGTTTCTTCGTCGCCTCCCCCTACGGAGGGAGCTTGCGCGAAAAATATTCCTCAAACAAAAATGTCTCAGCACCGCGGACACAGCGAGAAAGATTCTGCAAGATGAGCCGACTAAGGAGCACCACTCCTTCCTCGTAGTAGCAGAGCATCAAACCAATGGCCGAGGCCGTAAAAACCGCGATTGGTGGTCGGGACCAGCAAAAAGCAATCTCGCCTGCACGCTAGCCTTCGAAACCCCTTGCTGGTCCACTGAAGCAGCAAGTGTCGCAGGCGCTTGTGCGCTAGCCCAAGTAATCGAACGCTTTGCCCCAGGAAAAATTGCCGCAAAATGGCCAAACGACATCCTCTGCAAAGAAAGGAAAATGGCCGGCTTTCTTGCTGAAGTGCTGCAAAATCAGAAAAGATCTTCAACTCTTCTTAGCTTGGGCCTTAATGTTCACACCGCGCCTCCATCTTCAGAAACAAACTACCCGGCAATCGCTCTTGCCGAAATTACTCAGGAATCAATTTCAAGAACAAATATTCTTGCTGCATGGATTCTGCAACTCCAAGCGCTACTTACTCGCATAAAGCGGACAGGACTACAAACACTTGAGGATGATTATCTTTACTGGTTGCAACGCTGG
>DNPI01000073.1 GCA_003501525.1 Planctomycetota bacterium | reverse complement strand
CGAACGCAGTTTTTCCTTTCTCCCCCTGGGCCCCTCCGATTGTGAGTAATTAGCTAAGCGTCCGGTGGCTCATCTCGAGGCGATGATTGAAATTGTCGGCTAGCCGCTGGACAGCAAGAACTAGCCCGACCATAGCAAGAGTAGCGGATGTCAATCCCCACCAATGTCCATGGGCAAGGTCATTAAACGCTAAGCATTGGCGAATCATTCCTCCCCATGAAACAGCGTCCGAGAATCCTACGCCGAGGAAAGACAGGACAACTTCAGCCTTGACCGCGAAGACAAAATGTAGAGTGAATTGCACCAGGATGAGTGGAGCGATCCTGGGGAAAAGGTGATTCTGTAGGATGTGAATAGAGCTCGCGCCCAGCGCTTTTGCTGCGAGGACGTGATTTTTTCTACGCATTTTTAGAACCTCTGCTCTTACGAGGCGGAAGACTCCAACCCAAGAGGCGAGGCCAATCCCGAGGAGAAGAGCGACCAACCCTCCACCCATCATGAACCCGATGGTCAGGACGAGAAGGATCCCAGGGACTGCGGCGACCGCTCCGCTGCACCAAAGGGCTGCGGCGTCCACTGGGCCTCTCCACCAACCGGCTGCCATCCCCAAAATAGTTCCTAGGGCTACAGCGAGTCCTCCCCCGAGTATTCCAACAAGAAGGGCTAACCGAGCTCCATGAATTATTAATTCAGTGACGCTACGCCCGAGTCGGTCAGTGCCGAGAAAGGCGGTCGTTCCAGGTGCGATATTCTCCAGCCCAATTTGCTGCGATACCGGTCCTGTTCCGAAAAGAGCTGAACCGATTGCCATCATCGTGTAGATGCCCAATATTGCGAGCCAAACCCTCAAGGGTCTACCCTCATTCTGGGATCAATAGCTAAGCAGCAAATGTCGGCAATCCATTGCGCCGCAATCCATGCGAGAGCAGAAAGGAACACGGTTGCCCTGAGGACAGATTGGTCGCCAGATTCAACTGCGTCGACTGTCCATCGCCCAAGTCCTGGAATATTGAAGACGCTCTCCAGTAGTAGCGATCCTAGGAACAGGAATGGTATGGCGGTGAGGATCTGGGTCACGATGGGGACCGATGCCCCTGGGATTAGGTGCTTGAGAACCACTTGCATTTTCCCGAGTCCTTTTGCTCTCGCAGAGAGCAGATAGCTGGCGGTAGCTTGTTCTAAAAAGACCGTTCGGTAAAGGCGTAAATCTGGCCAGATGCTGACGATGACCCATATCAGCACCGGTAAAGCAAGAAATTCAACATAGGGAGCTTCCCAACCTCCAACAGGAAAGAGCCCGAGATCTCCAGCCAGCCATTCTTGTAATAAGTGTATCCAGACAATCGCAGAGACAGCCATCCCAATGGCACTGACCATCATTAGGGTTTTATCTATTCGCCCCATAAAAACAGCTCCAACGAGTGAGAGCAGAAGAGCGCAAAAGGTGGCAATAGCAAAAGCCGGTAAAGCGAGAGCGAGCGACGTCAGACCACGCTCTTTTAATTGAGGGCCGATTGCTTGGCCGTTTTTGTCTCTTCCGAAGTTGAAGGTGACGAGAGCGCTTGCTTGACGGAAGAAACGAATTGGTGCTGGAACTTTTGCGACCCAGCTCAGCGTGGTGGGTAGGCCTTTAGAGAGTTCTAGAACATTTCCTTCCCAAGCATTTAGGACACCTTTTGCTGGCCGCTCGGAGTCGCCGCGGATCTCTACCTTGAGAGCCCCCCCCGAAGATTTTTTGAGGAGGCTAGCAAGGTCGTTCAAGTTTAATCCGGGAAGAGGGATGTCCTCCCCAATGCCCGCCTTGTTTTTGATTTTTAAATTCTGATTGTCCGTGTCTAGGGAGAAGCCAAATCCCGTGATAACAAGAGCCGTTGGGTCCCAATCTTCCCAAATTCCTAATCGCATTCGGGCTTGGGCGACTTGATGGTTGTCGGCGTGCTTCCCAACCTCGAGGAGTGCCGGGTCTCCAAGAATCCCACTTTCAAAGACGAGTAGGAGAAGGAGGACAACTCCGCACAATAGAGATAAAACCTCCAGGCATTTACGAGCGAGTAATGCGGTCAACGAGCGGGGTCAACCCGGAGGTATTTGCAGGGGAGGGGATCGAAAGGGTGAATCACTGTTCCTGTCAACCAAGGTTGGACCAGAAGGTAGCCCTGCCGATGATCAATAGGAAAAGCGGGGCATTCCTTGTTCAGGATCTCAAGCATGGAATGGGCAAGCCGGTTTCCTTGCTCAGAATTGGTTGTCACTCTGTAGTCGCGAAATAATTGGTCGTAACCACCATGTTGGAAGCGGGAATGATTAATTCCAGGCGATTTATGGGGGCCGAAGAAAAGTTCCAGGATGTTCCCGGCTGAAGGCCAATCAATCGCCCACAGTCGGGCAAAAATCTGTGCTTGACCTTGGCGTGTCTTGGAAACAAATTCGTGCCAAGGGTTGGGTATGGCTTTGCATTTAATGCCAATCCTCGCAAGGGCATCTACAAACAAGTCGCCCTGCGATCGAGAGATTGGGTCTGTGCCTGACAGTTCATACCGCAAAGTGGGTAACCCTTTTCCTCCTGGATACCCGGCCTCGGAAAGGAATTTGGAAGCCAGGCTGAGATTTTGGCTATTCCATGGGAATGGCGGGGCATTGTCCGCTTCTTTTAAGACGGGCGGGAGAAAACTGTCGGCGGGTAGAGCCCAAGTTCCACTGCGAATTAAGTCGTGCCACCTCTCATAGGGGAATGCGCAAGCCAGCGCTTGGCGCAATAGGCGTCTAGATTCGTTGCCCGGAACGTCCCCTGGGATGTCCCCAACTATGGGGTCTTTCATGTCAAATGCGACCATCGTTAAATCGGAAGGTTCGGCTCGAAGAAGCTTAATTCCTATTTTTGAGGTCTCAGGACGCAGAAATCCATTTTCAATAAATGCGTTGAACGAATCTTGAGTTGGAGAGAGACGATCGATTTCCCCCCTTTTGAACATCAAGGTTCGAGTGTGCCCGTCTTTCACTACTTGGATATCTACAGCAGTCACTCCAGGCAGGGTTGAACTTCCAAAGG
>DNPI01000219.1:488-7544 GCA_003501525.1 Planctomycetota bacterium | reverse complement strand
ACAGAAGAGTCCACCCCCCCTGAAAGCCCAAGAATCATCTCACCGGTATCGCCCAGCTGCATAGCGACACTGCTAATCATTTCCTCTGCCAAATCCCCAGGAGTCCAATCACCACTGCACGCACAAATTACGTCTAAGAAATTTTTAAGGACTACATCTCCTTCACGGGTATGTGCGACCTCCGGATGGAATTGAAGGCCAAATAGGCCACGCGCAGCATCGCCAACCGCAGCTTCAGGACAATGATCGGTCCCAGCAAGCCGAACAAAACCCTCAGGAAGGACTTCGACTCGATCGCCGTGACTCATCCACACGACAGTTTCTTTTGACACTCCAGCCAAAAGCGACTGGTCGTCATCGACCTGCAATTCGGTGAATCCAAATTCGCGAGTTTCACCGGGGACAACTCGACCTCCCAAAGTTTCACATAGCCACTGCAGGCCATAGCAAATTCCCAAAACAGGTACTCCCGCATCAAGAATCTCGACCGGCAAGTCAGGTGCACCATCAGCGTAAGCGCTAGCGGGACCTCCGCTTAAAACAATTCCCTTCAAGCCTGGCTTCGCCGAGGCCTCTAGAGCCTTTGCCGGGGGGACGACTTCAGAGTAGACACGGTTCTCACGAACCCTTCGGGCTATGAGTTGAGTGTACTGCGACCCAAAGTCGATGATAAGGACCCGTTCGTGCAAAGTACTAACCGCCGAGCCAGTAATTGGGTGCTTCCTGAGTAACGCGTACGTCGTGAGGATGATTTTCGCGCCTACCCGCATCAGTGATACGGAAAAATCTTGCCTTCGCCCGAAGGATTTCAAGGGATTCTGCTCCGACATAGCCCAAACCAGCGCGAATACCTCCAACGAATTGGTAAAGAAAAGGAGCAAGAGGACCCCTACTCGGCACCATACCCTCAATGCCTTCTGGCACTAATTTGTCTGCATGCTCTACTCCACCTTGACCATAGCGAGCCTTTCCGCCTTCTATCATCGCCGCAAGAGAACCCATACCACGCACCGCTTTAAAGCTACGACCTTCGTAGAGAAGGGTTTCACCAGGACTCTCATCGACACCTGCGAAAAGTGAGCCCAACATAATGGCAGTTGCACCGGCTCCTAGAGCCTTAACCGCATCTCCTGAATGGCGAATACCACCATCAGCAATAAGTGGTACATCTGCGCTCGCGCATATCCGGGAACACTCATAAATAGCTGTGAACTGAGGGACACCAACTCCTGCGACAACTCTTGTAGTACAAATGCTGCCCGGTCCGATACCCACCTTTACAGCATCAGCACCTGCTTCTATTAAAGCTTCCGCCGCATCAGCAGTAGCAACGTTTCCAGCGGCGACATCAACTAGATCTCTACTCTTCAAGTCCTGCACCGTTGCGATGACATTCGAGCTATGCCCATGAGCGGTATCAACGACTAAAACATCAACTCCAGCATCAACAAGAGCTTCAGCCCTTTCAAAATCCTGCACACCCACCGCTGCACCTACACGCAAACAACCTTCATCATCCTTCGCCGCATGGGGAAACTCTTCCGTAAGGCGAATATCTCTCATCGTAATCAAACCTTCGAGTGCTCCCTTCTTATCAACCAAAAGGAGTTTTTCAACTTTTGACTCCTCAAGAATGGCAGAAGCTTTTTCGAGAGAAGTCTCTGCCGGTGCCGTGACCAACTCTTGTGTCATCACCTCAGAAACTTTCAGGTCGTCACCACCGCGAAACTTCAAATCTCTTCGAGTCAAAATCCCAACAACTTTTTCCCCTGCAAGAACCGGAAACCCTGTTACCCCATGTGCAGCCATTACTTCGCGCGCCTCACCCACCGATGCATCTGGAGACAATGTCACAGGATCGTGGATAACACCATGCGCCGATCTTTTCACAACATCCACCTCATGGACCTGCTCTTCAATGGACCCATTTCGATGAATTACCCCTATTCCACCTTGCTGGGCCAAAGCGACGGCAAGAGCTGAACCGGTAACCGTATCCATCGCCGCCGATGACACCGGAATGTTAATCCCCACGTTTCTTGAGAAACGGCTATGCGTCTCAGCCTCTGTCGGCAGGATGTCTGAATCCTGAGGGATTAGCAGTACATCATCAAATGTCAGGGCTAGGGGGACGTCCATGGCCCATTCTAGCGACGAGACACGAAGAGAAGCCAGTAGTCTACCTACTAATGGGACTACCCCTTCTCCTTCTGCTTACTCCTCCCCTACAGGAAGCAGATCTCAAATCCACCATCGCCCAGTCAATTGAACTCGCTGAGGCAGGAAAACCGAGCGAAGCAAAGACGTCTCTTTTAGCCGCAATCGAAAGTCCAGAAATGCGAGAGCAAGTTCTAGAAAACTACGGAGCTCTTATAGACCAGCTCGCTCTTCTCGCCTTTCAAGAAAAATATCCAGACCCGCAACCAAACGACTTTTTAAGCGGGGAAGTCCTCAGGTGGAAAGCGCGCACGGGACAAATAAAAGTCCGATGGGAGGCAAATGGCGATGCCTTTCCAACGGATGATTTCTTGGTTTCCGACAACGGAGACTACCTTTTCCCTGTTCCCGTGCGCGACGGTTTCAAGATTCGGATTAAAGGTTTATGGGAAAAAAACCCAACCCCCCTCTCCATTTTGGCTGGCTGCAATGGAGAGATAAATAACGGATGGCGATTTACAGGAGGCTTTCATCAGACCAAATCCAGCCCCGCGCTCCTTATGCCCCAGCGCCTTGAAAGATTTGGAAGCGCTTTTGAGATGCTTCATCAAAACACGAAAAAACTTGAAGAACCGGAAGGCGAATGGGCTTATTCACTCGAAAACCGAAGAGACAAATTCACTTTTCGCGTAGGGAACAAACGAATTGGAACTTTTGAAACCCGATTCCCAAATAAAATTCATGGCCTTGTTGGCTTCCGAGCCCCCGGGGTTGATGAAGTAGAGATTGAGGCAAAGGTAGATATAGAAGAGTGGAAGAAATTCCAGAGTGCTGCTCTCGGGAGTCGACTGGGGAAATTCCGCACCCACGAATACAACCCAATTGAAGTCCTTCCACTCTGGTTTCGTGAGATGCAGGAAGAAGCCTCCCTGTCTACTCCGATGCGTGCAATTCCCAATTCCATCAGCAACGTGCCACAAGAAGCAGCTTCTGCCTATCAAGAAGCGTGCACACTGGCCCAGGAGAAATCCTGGAAGGATTGTTTGGCAAAGGCAACCCAAGCACGAGGTGCTCTGGATTTTGGGCCTCTTCACGCAATCCACGCAGAAGCGGCATACCGAATAGGTCGCTATGAAGATTCATTACGAGACCTCGCAGAAAAAATGGCTTCGTGGCCAATAGACGCAGGCAGAACTTGGGCTTTTCTTGCAGGGCTACGCTTTGGCCCCCGTGAACGATTAAAAATCTTAAATCGTGTAGTCGCGGCCGGAGGGATTGCCTCTGATATTTTGACATCCCGCCGAAGACTAGAGCTTGCACTTTCGGGGCCAAAAGGAGCAGAAACATCAAAGTACCAATCCGCTAGCGCATACATACTCAGTTCGGGCACGCCTGAAGCCGCAGCTAAATTAGGAGAATTAGTGGAAAATCAAATCCGCTATCTAAGTAAAGAGGTGGCCTATTCCGTACAGGCGCGGGAACCCGCAACTGTTCTCCACTTTATGTCGGAAATCGAAGCTGACGGATTTTTGGGCAGCATGGGGCTTGAAAGCGGCCTGCGCGGGTATTTACCAGCACTCCGCATAATCGTTGCTGTTGGAGATCCAAATTGGTCACGATTTCAACCTCGCATCCTGGGCCCTCTCCTCCCTTGGTATTTAGAAACGCGATACGACTTAAGGAATATTCCTCCTTGGGTGATAGAGGGTTTCACGACTCTGATATCTACAACCAACTTCGACGATGCTGGCAATGCGTTCACCGTCGTCTCGAAAGCTGCTGTTGCGGACATGGCTCGCAACCCAATCGGGCTACGTCGAACTCCCGCGGACTTAGCAAGTCTTCCTCGCTCATTCTGGGCGGAAAACGCCAACGCTGTCGACAAAGGAGAGGCCTATCTTCTCGTGCATTTCTTGTGGACCCATGAGTCCTATGAGATAAATGGATTTTTCCGCAACCTGTTCACATTCCTCAGTAGAGGACTCGCCGCCGATTCTGCTTATAATCAGGCCTTGGGGACTCTTAACCTGGAGGCTCTCGAAGAAGATGTGAAGCTACACCGGCGTCACTTAATCGAGACCTACCTCTAGTTCGGGATCTCCGAACTATGCCGCCAACTACTCGCCCCGTCACACTGCCGTTTGGGCTAAAAGACCAAGATTTTGAAATTCTTGAGTCCATCGCACGGCGTGCGCACGCCTTTATGGCCCACATGATTTGGGAGGCTAACCACCGACCAGAAGCCCTGAAAACAGACCCGAAGGTAGGAGGGCACCCTGCGGCCTGCGCTTCTTCGCTGCACATCGCCACTGCACTGCACATGGTGGCTAGGCACCCCAGCGACTATTACTGCGCAAAGCCTCATCTCGCTCCTCTCGACCATTGCCTCCACTATCTCATGGGCAATATGAGGAAAACAGATGGCTCCTGGATGAATGACGAAGAAGCCGAAGCCGTCATGCACCGTCTGCGCTCTTTTTCAAACAACGGAGAACCCGTCTTTCAGTCTTACCACGCCGCAGGCGATCCAGACTCATGGCGCATCCTTCCATCTGGGACCGTAGGGATTCCACCTGTGGTCTCAGCGTATCTATCCCTTGCTTATGCCTATCTGGAAGATCATGGTTTCGGCAAAGCTGGCAAGAAGCACTTCTGGTCGCTAATCGGCGACTCTGAATTCCGTGAAGGTTCGTTAA
The DNA here is from genome assembly GCA_003501525.1 of Planctomycetota bacterium. Taxonomy (GTDB): domain Bacteria; phylum Planctomycetota; class UBA1135; order UBA1135; family UBA1135; genus UBA1135. Next base: position 2,691 of record DNPI01000219.1, on the reverse strand, counting down.
TGGAAGCTCTCCCTGATATTGCCGAACGCGAACTGGGCAATATCACCTGGATTATTGATTACAACCGCCAAAATTTGGATGGAACACGAATCCCCAATGACAGAGGACTGCGAGGCACAGATGCCGACCGTATTGAAAGGACTGCAAAGGCCAATGGATGGGATGTCATTCAGCTCAGACACGGAAGCAAACGCCAAGAAATTTTTCAGCAACCAGGAGGCGAGCTTCTACAGGAAATTCTCGAAGGTTCTTTCGGCGACTATGCATATCAAAACCTCCTTTGGAAACGAGACGCCCAAACTCTTCGAAGTGCTCTCGAAACCAAGCAAAGCGAAATCCGCCCACTCCTCGATTCGCTCGACGACCAAACTTTACTCGAGGTTTTCGCAGACCTAGGCGGTCATGACCTACAGGAAGTATTAAGCGCTCTCGAAGAAACGCGAAAATCTGACCAGGTACCCGTCATGATTATCGCGCACACGGTGAAGGGCTGGGGCCTGGAATCCTACGCTGCGCCAGGAAATCATTCCGCGATTCCAAGCGAGGAGGAAATCAACAATCTTCTCCAGGCAGAAGGACTTTCAATGGAAAAACCTTATGCCCTCGAAACACCTTGGGAAGGATCAGAAGACACGTCCGCCTTCCTTGCTGCAAGGAAAGATTTTTGGCGCGAAGGCATCTCCGCTTCTCTTCAGCGCAAAGAAGAAAATATTCAGAACATCAATGCAGGTCTCGAACCGTTTAAGCCTATACCCGAGGATTTCGGAATTGACCTCTCGATGATGCCCATCGTTCACACCCAGTGGCTCTGGGGCCAAGTAGCAGGGCGCCTCGTTCGCATTGGGACGCGAGACGATTACGAAGCAGCTGGACTAGAAGCTGGGAGGGAGCTAACCCAAGAAGAAAACAGGTGGGAGAAAACGGCTGACCTCATCCTGACACTTTCTCCAGATGTAGGAACTTCAACAAACATAAATCCGGCCATGGACGCCAAAATTTATGGTCCTGATTTCGGCGAAAATCTGGAGGAGAACCTAGGCCTTTCTGAGCGCGGACGCCCAGAACTCTTCCCCAGTGATGAGCCATGGACCCGACACATTCGATTTGAGATTGCAGAAGCTAATTGCATGAGTGCAATGGGCTCATTTGGAATGATGGGCAAGCTAGCAGGGGTGCCCTTTCTGCCATTGATGACGATTTACGACTTCTTCATCAAAAGGGCGCTGGACCAACTGTACTACGACCTCTATTGGGGCTCTTCATTCATCCTTGTTGGGACCCCTTCCGGCGTCACGCTATCTCCCGAAGGGGCGCAGCACTCTTGGAAAAGCGACATCCAAATGCCCAACCTAATTACTTGGGAGCCCTTTTTTGCTCGAGAAATGGAGTGGATTTTGGCGGATGCCATTCGACGCCATCTTGAAGACGACGTTGATGACCGAAGTGGTGTTCTTGTTCGAGGCGTAACCATGGGCGTTGAACAAAAAGAACTTCTCAACAGACTTAAACAACAAGCTTGCCACCAAAATGAAAACGGTGAGCCCAAGGAAGATGCCGAAATTCTCGCTGCAACACGAACCGATGTGTTGGCTGGAGGATATTGGCTCATCAACCAAGAAAACGAACCCGGCTACACCCCAGGAGAAAACGTCGTCCGCATCCTTGCTATGGGTGCACCTGTAATCGAAGCGATTACAGCATCGGATAGCTTAAGAGAGGTGGGCATCCATGCTGATGTCCTGGTCGTCACCTCGGCCGATTTACTTCTAGGGCGACTTGGCGAACGCAACGAATACGAACAGCTTCGAAAGCTTGGCCTTACAGGAGACCTTCACATTTCTGAAGCAAACACCCCAGCAGAAGCAGCATTACTTGGTGGATCTACTGTCCCCCTTGTTTCGGTAGTCGACGGGGAATCAGGCCTTCTTGACAACGCTGGTTCTATTCTCGGCGTTCGGCAAGAATCCCTCGCCGTAAAGCAGTTCTCCAAATCAGGCACACCGTCTGAAATCTTTGCTTATCAGAAAATTGACCATGAGGCTATTTTTCTCGCCGCGGGCAAAGTGCTTTCAGAAACCGCACAGGTCCAAGTACGAATGGACCCTGCCACAGTTGCCCGTTTGGCTGAAGGGGCAGAGGCTAGTCAGCCTCCGAACTGGCGAGATCTATGGCCCTACTAGGCCTTCGGTTTAGGAAACCGATG
>DNPI01000219.1:0-185 GCA_003501525.1 Planctomycetota bacterium | reverse complement strand
GCCTTCGGTTTAGGAAACCGATGCCTTTTCTGAGTGCTAAATGAGTTATGTTCAACTGGGACATAAACAGGAAATGAACATTGCATCTAGAACAAAAATCAAATGGGATTTGGTGTGCTCGCATCAAGCTGGATGGGCGCTGGACAAGACGCTCCCTCAGAACCCGGACCAGGGCCTAAGCCAAA
>DNPI01000191.1:4947-7459 GCA_003501525.1 Planctomycetota bacterium | reverse complement strand
TCGGGATTGGAACAGGCTTGGCAAGCGGCTGGGGAATATCTGCGGCGTTCGTTGCGCTTATGGCGGGATTCCTGATTTATGACACCTCCAACGTGCTTCACCGGTTCCCTCCTCACTTAGCGGCAACGGCAGCCTGTGTCCTGTTTATCGATTTAGTCGTATTCTTCGTCCACCTACTAAGAGTTCTTGTCGCGAGACGAAGTTAGGCATGACTGGAACACGAACTGAGCGCGACTCGATGGGAGAGCTGGAAGTCCCCGCGGACGCTCTCTGGGGAGCATCTACCCAAAGAGCTCTGGAGAACTTCCCCGTTTCTGGCCAAAGACCTATGCCCATGTTTATCCATGGGCAAACTTTGGTCAAGAGGGCAGCGGCAGAAGTGCACAAGGATTTAGAAATGCTCGATCCAAAACTTGCTGAGGCAATCATGAAAGCGGCAGACGAAGTCCTCCAAGGCGAGCATGCTGAGCATTTTGTAGTCGACCCCTACCAGGCGGGAGCAGGTACATCCCACAACATGAATGTGAATGAAGTCCTGGCCAGCAGGGCCAATCAGATTCTCGAAGGATTAGGGGCAGAAGAACAAGTCCACCCCAACGACCATGTGAACATGGCTCAATCGACCAATGACAGCATCCCAACCGCCATACGGCTCGGCTGTCTAATGAAGCTCGAGGAGCTAACGGACGAAGTACGCGGACTTGCGCAAGCTTTTGAGACCAAGGCTGATGACTGGGGGGAATACATCAAATCGGGCCGTACCCATCTTCAAGATGCCGTCCCCATTACGTTGGGCCAGGAATTCCATGCGTACGGGACTTCACTAAGAAGATCTGCTGAAAAAATTCAATCCTCTGCTCAAGGCCTGCGAAGGCTCGGGATTGGAGGAACCGCAACCGGGTCCGGTCTAAATGCTCATCCGCAATATCACGAGCTGATGGTTGCCACACTCTCTGATATCTCAGGGCTTGAGCTGGAAACTAGCGATGATCTCTTTGAGTCCATGCAATCGCAGGGCGACGCTGTCTTTTTCTCCGCTTCGCTCAGAAACCTTGCTACCGACTTAGGCCGCATAGCAAACGACCTCCGCCTTCTGTCTTCAGGACCCACAACCGGCTTGGATGAGATTCGACTCCCGGCAGTCCAACCAGGCTCAAGCATCATGCCAGGAAAAGTAAACCCGGTGATGGCTGAAATGACCAATATGGTCTGCTATCAAGTCATTGGCAATGACACCTGTGTCCAACAAGCTGGCGCCGCCGGACAGCTTGAGCTGAATGTGATGATGCCGGTCATTGCCCAAAACGTTTTCCACTCCATGCACCTTCTGATATCTGCATGCGGCCTTTTGCGAGAAAAATGCATTATAGGATTAGAGCCACAGGCAGAAAAAGCAGCATCTTGGCTGGCCCAAAACCCAATTCTGGTTACCGCGCTAAACCCTGCCATTGGCTATGAAAAGGGAGCTGAAGTTGCAAAAGCCGCTCTCGCCGAAGGCCGCAGCATCAGAGAGATTGTCGTCGAAAAAGGCTACTTAACAGAAGAAGAGGCGGATGCTCTCCTCCAGCCAAAGCGTATGGCAGAAGGTGGCCTTTTGAGTGAAGAATGATAGGAGTAGCGACCCCGCTCTTAATTGCGCTACTGTGCGGACAAAGCCAAGAACAAGGAGAGACACTTGAGGAATTGGCCAGTAAGGTCAGGACTCAAATCGAAGGCCGAGCTGACGAGCGATCTTTAGGGTCTAATCTCTCACGACTAGCCAATTTCAGATCGCCAGAAGCGGTAGCAGCACTAGTCGAATTTTTACCCGACCTCCAGGGCGTTATGCGATTGGTCACCATCGAGGCTATCGGCAATTGCAAAGTACAAGAAGCCTCAGAGTTTCTAAGAGAATTTCTAGAAGACAGTCGCGACGCAAGTGACAGATTCCAAGCCGTCAACTCACTTGCTCACTGCCTCCCGGAAGATTTAGCATGGCTTAGCGATCGATATGCCGCAGAAAAACAAACTCGGGTAAGGGCGCAAATTTTGCGGTGCCTAGTAAATGCCAAGGCCCCAAAAATAGATACCCTTGTACTAAAAGCATTAGCTGACAAAAAAACCGACCTGCGATTAGCGGGGCTTTATGGCGTCGCAGAACTCGAGCTAGAGAGAGGCATCAAGGTGGCAGTCAAAGCCCTCAGCGACGCGAATGTCCTCGTGCGCATTCAGGCCGCACAAGCGTGTAAAGCGGTAGGCGGGAAAATCGCCTTTGAGGGCTTAGTTAAAGCAGTTCGAGAAGCTGGAAATCCCGATTTGCTGGCAGCCCTTGCTGACGCATTAGATACCGCTGACGACCCGAAGGAGGCGGGCATTCTCGTGCGGGCCATTCGCAAAGAGAAAAACAAAGAAACCTCCTTAATCTTGGCGCGAGCCATTAGCAAGGCCGCATTGCACGAACCGGGGGTTTGCGCAGCATCTCTCATTAGCCTTTTAGACAGAAGAGAAGCGAAAATTCGAGGGGCCGCCATTG
>DNPI01000191.1:0-4655 GCA_003501525.1 Planctomycetota bacterium | reverse complement strand
ATAGAAGAGAAGCGAAAATTCGAGAAGCCGCCATTGACGGATTGATTGCAGCAAAACCACCCAAAGCAATTGCAGCACTTGTTAAACGCCTAGCAGACTCTAGTGCAATGGTACGCGGCGGAGCGGCGCGGGCACTGTTCGCCATCGGCTCGGTCCCAGACGACGCACAAAGGAAAATCCAATCCATGGCAAAGAACACAGATCCTGCCATTAGATTGGATGCCACAACCGCTCTCGGCTGCCTACCTCCCGAAAAAGCCCTAGAAGCCCTTTCTCTGCGAATAAATGACGATGTTTGGGCAATCCGAGACGCTGCTGTTGAGGCGCTGGAAGGGCTCCGCCTAACCCCGTCAATTTTGATTCTTGCGCAGCGCCTAGCAGAAGAAAAAGGGTTGGTTAGGCGGGAAATTGCCGAAGCTCTAACTCAACTCACAGGAGAAGAGCTCGGGGAACTCCCTGGGCCTTGGCTCCACTGGCTCAGTGACCGCAAAGAAGGCTTTGAACTACCTTCCGCAGAAGAAGTAGATTCGATTCTAAAAGCCCGGAAAGCCAAACGAGAAGAAGGGGGATTCAAGGAAACCTACCATGGGCTTTCAATCCCACCTGGGGGCGTTGTCTTCATTCTTGACACAAGTGGATCGATGAATGACCTCTACGACGCAGTAGACCAATCCACTCTTTACCAGCATTTTTCTAAGGCGCTAGGGAAAAGCCTAGAGCGATTGACATCCTCAACCTCCTTCAGCATTGTTCTGTTCGATTCGGCCATAAGGGTGTGGAAGCAATCCTGCGTCCAAGCCGACGAAGAAAGCGTCAACGAGGCAAAGGATTACCTTGAATATGAAAAGCCGTTCGGTGGAACAAACATTTATTCGGCCCTAAGGACAGCTCTCGAGATAGAAGGGGTGCAAACAATCTTCCTCCTTACGGATGGAGCACCGAGCGTTGGGCTGACAGCTGAAAATGAAATCATCCATGAAATTACCCGAGCAAATCGACACAAAAGAGTCCGTATTAACACTCTCCTGGCAGGAGAATCGAAGGCGGATTTCCTGGATAACCTTGCGCGCTTAAACGGTGGGAAAATGGTTGATTTGCGCGATTTAGATTAGAGCCGGTTTGCGGCTTAAAGGGGATCGACCGTCACTCCAGGGCGCTGGCAAAGTGAATAAAGCGCCTCTCTCATTGGAACAATCGAAGCGCCATCAGGCGCTTTAATAAGAACTTGCTGCCGCCACTTGCCGCGCAATTTCTCGATTGGTGGAGGAGCCGGCCCCAAAAGAAGACCACCCCCTTCAGCCACCGCAGGCTCAATAATTTTCATTACCTCTCGCATGGCCTTGTCCGCCTCTGCCGGCCCAGAACTCTCAACTAAAACGCGAACACCTTTTACATAAGGGGGGTACAGGAATTCCTCGCGCTCCTTCAATTCGCCTTTGGCAAAGGTTTCGAAATCATGATTTGTTGCCGCACGCAACGCAGCATGATCGGGCATCCACGTTTGGACTACAACTTGACCTGGTCGATTTCCTCGCCCTGCCCGCCCTGCAACTTGCGCAATGAGACCAAAACACCTCTCCGCTGCTCGAAAATCAGGGTGATGTAGCGAAGTGTCAGCATCGAGCACTCCAACAACGGTCACGGCAGGGAAATCAAGGCCCTTCGCGACCATCTGGGTACCAAGGAGCACATCGTATTCCCCCTGCCCAAAATCACGGAGGATGGTCTCGTAATCCTCTCGCCGCACCATTGTGTCCCTATCCATGCGCGCTATTCGGGATTCCGGAAATAAGCGTTTTACCGTTTCTTCTGCCCTCTCCGTTCCGATACCAATTTTAGAGACTGCCCCCCCACAATCAGGACAAGACTGTGGAGATGGGATTTCCTCCAGACACCGATGACAGAGTGCGCGATCCCTGGATCGATGAAAGGTCAAAGCAACATCACAGCGAGCACAGGAAACGCTTCCTCCGCATTGCCGACAATGCCAAGCCGAGGCATAGCCTCGTCTATTGAGAAAAAGGATTGCCTGCTCGCCATTATGAAAGGCCTCTTTTAAAGCCTCTTCCAGTGGCCGACTAATTACTAGCCACTTGCCTTGCTCTGGTTTTTCATACCGCATGTCCACCAAGCGCACGCGTGGCAACGAGCCTCCAGCAACTCTTTCCGGGAGCTGAAGAAGTGAAATTTCTCCTTCATTGGCCGCTCGCCAGGATTCAAGAGAGGGCGTCGCGCTCCCAAGTACGCATACCGCGCCTTCGATATGCGCCCTCTCACGGGCAACAGCACGCGCGTGATATCTAGGAACAGACTCCTGTTTAAAAGAACTCTCGTGCTCTTCATCTAAAACAATGAGGCCAAGGTTGGGGACAGGAGCGAACAAAGCAGACCGCGCGCCCACAACTATCCGCAATCGGCCCTCTGCAATAGCCAGCCATTGGTCGCGCCGCTCTGCATCAGTCAGGCCACTATGCAAGACAGCGACTTCGCCGCAGCGAGCCCGGAACCTAGCTACCGTCTGAGGGGTTAAAGCTATTTCGGGAACCAAAATTATTGCCCCCCTCCCTTGCTCTAAACATCGCTCAAGCCCTCGCAGATAAACCTCCGTTTTCCCTGAACCCGTAATCCCAAAAAGTAGGAAGTCAGAGCCCTCTTTGGTGTCGAGAGCACGCCGAATTCTTTCGACGCATTCCCGCTGGCTTGGATTAAGAGTTGGCCGCCAAAAATCTTCTTGCGGCGCATCCGCAAAGGGGTCAAATGCCTGCACCCTTTTTTCGAAACGCACTAACCCCCGCTTCTCCAAAGAATGAAGGGGCGATCGGGAAAGGCGTGTCCTATTCCGGAATTCTCGAATCTCAACCGGGCCTTTTGCTTGCAACAAAACAGCAAGGGCCCTCTCCTGCTTCGGGAACGATTCGCGCAAAGCCTCTAAATCGCTTTCACTTGCTGATTCCGTGCTCTCGACAAATGTAACTGTTTTTCTCGCCTTTCCTCTCCTAAGAGAAGCTGGCAGCATTGCAGCCAAAGCCTGACCCCAAGAGCAAAAAGTAGTATCGGCGATATAGCGAGCAAGCCGCAAAAGAGAAAGTGTGAGGAGAGGCTCAGCGTCCAACTGGGCCTCGAGAGGCCGAATTTTCTTGAACGGGACTCCCACCGGAGGCGAAAAATCTATACCCACAACTACGCCGACTAATTTCCGAGAACCAAATGGAACAAGAACCCGGCAACCCGGCTCGACATCAACCATTGAGGTTGGAATGCCATAGGAAAATTCGCGACGAGCTGGAATGTCGATTGCGACGCGAGCGAACTGAGACATCAGAGGAGTATATGAGGGGCCGCGAATAAACTGGGCGGAGCAATGCCGCCCGGACTCCGCGACCCGCGTATACCCATACATATTTTGACCGGTTGGCTGGGCGCTGGGAAAACCACGCTTCTCAACAAGATTCTCTCCGCACCTCAAAGACTGAGGTGGATAGTGCTTGTGAACGAGTTCGGAGATATCGGAATCGACCACAAACTTGTCGTCCACGCAGAAGAGGATTTAATCGAGCTCCAAAATGGATGCGTGTGCTGCACTGTACGCGGAGACTTAGTAAAAGCTTTAATTGAACTAAAATCGCCAAAAGGTTGGCTAAAAAAACAGCCCTCTTTTGATCGGGTAATTATCGAGACAACGGGAGTTGCGCAACCGGGCCCCTTGCTCCGGACATTGCTAGTGGAGAGTCAGGTGGCAGAAAATTTCAAGCTAGCCGGCCTTGTCTGCATGGTGGATGCTCTAAATGCAGAATCCAGTCTCGCCGAATCAGTTGCCTTGGATCAATTAGCCAGCGCCGATGTCGTTGTACTTAACAAGGTTGATTTAGTCGATAAAACGCACACGGCCAAACTCAAAAAACACCTCGCCGCCATAAACCCCGAAGCGCCTTGCTTCTCTTCTACATACGGAGACATTGATGTCCTGGAGATTCTCCGGGAGCGAAGGCGCGAGATGCAGACTCCACAAAGCACCACTGAAAATCATCTAGGCGATATGCAGGCCATCTGCCTAAAACACGCCACAGCACTAGATGAAATGAAAGTACAGCTTTGGCTGGCTGGCTGTGCCCAGTCCTTAAGTGGAGAACTTATTCGCTGGAAAGGATTCCTTCATCTCCATGGGCGCTCAGAGAGGTGTGTCCTGCAGGGCGTTTACGACGTTTATTCCGTCGAAGTAGGCGAACCCTGGGAAGGCAAAGATCGATTTTCTGAGCTTGTATTTATAGGGAGAAGGCTCGATGAAGCCACTCTCCGCAAGGGGCTCAAAGCTTGCGAAGCTTCGGGTTAATCTCCGCCGAAAGTCTCTAGGGTTTTCTCAGACGGATGGCCCAATAACCCAGGGAAAGAGTCCACCGAATCACGTCGATACGCCGCTTCGTGCGCATGTCCAGTAGCCCCTAAAGTTTCGCCCGAAACGGCACGAACTTCCAAGCAAACTGAGCACTCCATCCCATGGCTCCAGCCATCATGAGAGTCAAAGGAGCATGACGAAAGAGCTAGAAAGCTCAAATAAGTGACAATTATTTGCCCGTGCAATCGGCGCATTCCTGACCCAATGCAGCGGCATCGATGCAACATTGCATGTTCATTACACCTTCTTCTGAAACTTCGCA
>DNPI01000061.1 GCA_003501525.1 Planctomycetota bacterium | reverse complement strand
CTCGCTGCCACCACATATGACAACGCCAAAATTAGTCGACTGGGACGCTGACGGCGATATCGACATTGTCGCCGGCACGTTCAAGTCAGAGGACGAAACGCTTGGCGGCGGGGTCTACCTCTCCCTCAATGAAGGGAAAAGTGGTGCACCGGTTTTCGGAGCAATCCAGACATTGATTGCCCCGGCACCCGCAGAGGGAACGAAACCGCTTCGCCCTGACACTGGCCTTTATCCGGACCCTGTCGATTTTGACGGTGATGGGGACTTGGACCTCATCGTGGGCGGCTATTCAGCTTGGACCCCGCCTGGGCGGGAACTGACCGCTGCGGAGGAGATTCGTGCTGCAGAGCTCACAAAAGAAATCGAAGCCGCAGAACAAAAGCAGCAGTTGATATGGGACGCAATCGAATCCGAGACGGCTGTAGCCGGGATTCAAAAGGAAGGGGAGGCGTACGAAGAAGCGGCGGACGCGATTTACGCCAAGTATCGAAAGGAAATTGACTATCTCTGGGATCAAACCTCCGCAGCAAAAAAGGAGAGAAAAGCACTGATTCCAGTCTCTGAGCGAAGTTCATTCGTGTGGTTTTACGAACGAATCTCAGGACCACAGGAAACCAGCTTAAATCAGTAATTACCTTTTTAAGCCTTCTTAGTCTTAAAACCTATTACGCTCTAGCGGAGCAGGCTTGATAGGAAAGTGCTTACTTCCTTCATACAAAACTGCAATTCGTATCTTGATGGTTTAAAAGGTGAAAAAAGCCTGAACAAGAAACATCATCACCAAAAACGACACCGCAAAGCAGGAGACTAGCCATGCCCTGTGCGCCTTTTGATTTTTCAGGATTTCGTCAAGCTTTGCGTCAATTGAACTATGGGTTTCATCCATAGAGCCAGCATAGGCCTACGGTAGGCCTTAAAGCGAGAGGGTCATGTCGTATCGGTCAAAATCAGGCCCAAGCCCATCTTTGGTGACCTTAGTCGTCTCGAACCCAAACCTTTCGTAGAAGGTACATTGCCTTTGAGATGTATACAGCTCTACAGCCTTTAAGCCCGGCTGAGATTTTGACCAATTCAGTCGGTGATTCACTAACGCAGTGCCCAAACCACGGCCGTGCCAATCAGGATGAACAAGGCCCCAGCACAAGTGAGCCGCTTCACCATCAATCGCCACTCCACCACATGCAACAACCGCTCCGTCAATCTCAACCACAAAATAGGGGGACGGGGCATAAGGTTTCTCCGCTAGAAAACCCCGATACTCCTCAATTTCATGGAGAAGGATGTCGCCAGGGTAATTGGCAGCGCAAACGGCAACGCACGCATCAATGTCATCGTCGCCGGCAAGCCGAATGCGAAAATCGATAGTAGACACAGCGTCTATAACGCAGATTCCTGCGCTTTCTCCTCCTCATACCACTTCAACCAGTCAGCAGCCGAACGCCCCGTCGCTTCACGCGCCCAGTATTCCAAAGCAATCAGGACAGCCGCAGCATCATCTTCTTCAAGCGTTCGCACGCGAAATGCCGTACCAAGCCGCCACACTTCACTCGCAGCGAAATTTAATATTTGAGGCTCGGCTGGAGTCCTATTCCTGAACGAAAAGGATGCAATGTCTTTCATTACCTGAATCTTTCGTCCGCAGAACTCAAACCGGTCGGGGGATTCGTATTCAGCAGCAGCCAGAACATGGATTAACGGATCAACCGCCTGAGGGCCCCCGAAACGACCTAAGTATTGACCGGCAAGCTGACGACTAGATCCACGATTGCGAGCGAGCACATAAGTCCAAATCTGCCGCGACACTCTTCGGTCAATCTCCCCACATGCCCTCGCCGCTTCTAGGCGCACGGCATCAGCAATATCACTCACCGAAGCTTCCATGGCCTGAGAAAATATCACCTCTTCGAAGTTCTTCTGAGCTCCAAGGGCTGCGAAAGCAGCCCTGCGCATGAGAAGGCTTTTGTCCCGCGCGGCTTCGCGCAGCTGGCGTCGCTCCAACAGCCTGTCGGGGTCTGCATGGCGCGAGCCTGACAACTCAAACTGAAGCCGCCCTGACAAAAATGCGAACGACACTGGGTCGGCCTCCTTCATACGACTCCACAGCCAATCAATCCTCTCCTCGCGCTTCGTCTTCTTGGGGATGCTGTCCAAATCAGCCCCCCAACTCTCAAGAAGAGTCAGAATCCCTGGGCGATCCAAATCTTCCTCCAAGAGGAGGTGCGCTTGCTCTGCCATAAGAGACAAAAAGCCCGATGTTGAGGCCTCATACACCAAGACCTCCGCTGAAATTTCTCCAGCATCCATAAGTGAGAGGTATCGGTTACGCACAAGAGTTCGATCCTCAACACGTTCCACTGGGTCTGTTGGGCAGACAAAAACCCCAAAGGGCGTTTTAAATTCCAAATCCCCGGCAGAAGCTTCGCTCGATTGAATTGCCCTTCCAGATTCCGTAACCGCCACCATTACCGCATCCAGCTGACCAGACTGGAGGGTTAAGAGCAAAGGTATTGATGTTAAAAAGTTCAGAGTTCCAGGATATCGCAGGATTAGGCTGGTCCATCACAAACCCAATTAACACCTGATGCCTGACACTGAAATCTTCTACAAAGAACAGCAGAGTTGGCCCCTATGGATGTCACTCCCCATCCTGGGCCTTCTCATATTTCTCCTCGCCACATTAGGCGTGCACCTCGCATCAATGATTGTCGTATCAGTGTTCCTGATTGTTGGTTTCTTATTCGGAGGCTTAACGACCAAAGTAGGCCCAGAATCTGTGACTCTTTCGTTCGGAGTCGGAATCATCAGGAAATCCATCTCTTTAGAAAAGATTGAAGCCGCTGAAGCTGTGAGGAATTCCTGGTGGTATGGATTTGGAATACGGCTCACGCCGCACGGCTGGATGTGGAACATGAACGGATTAAGCGCCGTCGAGATTACCTACAAAACCGGAAAGAAGTTTCGCATCGGCACAAAAGACCCTGAAGAACTCCTAGAAGCGCTAAGTTGATTACTAGTGCGCTAATCCTGGGCGCCACCGTCTTCGCTCAAGAGCCTGGACGCGTCCCACTCCAGCAAAAATCTCGTGGCTTGCATGGGTACATCGGATTCTCATCTTCTCAGCCCAAGGACCGCGCAATGTACGGCATGGGGATGGGCTTTTACTCCGCAGCTTGGTCACTTATCGACCAGCCGCTAAAGCATTTTCAAATCGGCTTAGCCAGCGGGTGGATATTGCCCGACAACCGCGACAACAAGGACAAGCCCCTTGCGCCGGAAGGGACTCTCGCGCGAACTTGGGCCGAACGCGGACCTACTTGGGGCAGCGTTTTCCAGACTGTTGAAGGCGGACTTGGATACTGGCGCGGTAACCGTTTCCGGTACGGGCCGCCAAAGTTCAGCATGAATGCCACGCCCCAATGCTATGACTATGAAGTGGGCTCTCCGGGTTGGTCTTTTTTCTACGACACAGAAGCACTGCCTGACGATCGCCTGGGCATCGCCCAACTCAGCAACCGACTCCTTATTCCGCCCGACGCACTCCCTTTTGAGGGCAAGCCAAGGGGAAAATTTTTTGGCTACACCTACATGGCTCTCCCTTTTACCGATGCCATCGAGAGCAAAGAAGGAACAGCCCCTGTTGGCGACCAAGCTTGGACCTGCTTCTTGAGCACAGCCAATTTCAAAGGACCCATTGCCTATTACATCCCGGAAACCTGGAGCAAAATTGCTGATGTGTTCGACTACCCTTTCCTACATGGCCGCGGGCTCGATTCACGGCCAGGGCTAATGGGAGGCGGGGCAATGGAAATCAACACTGTCCCCCAAATTGTCGCTCGAGATGCAAGGGGAGGTATCTACTCCAAAATCCCCAAGCTGAGTTTTCCTGTTGATGACAACGGCCAAGCAGTACTCGTTCAAGACGTCATCTCCTACTCAAAAGAAGCCCTTTACAACGACTTTCTCGCTTGGCGCAAAGGTGGCCCAGCCGCTAGCGGCCGCTTCAACATGGACGGTGCTTTTGTGGCAGAACTTAGCACCCGAACTCCTGGCTTCGACCAAGACGGAGAGCCTATCGAGGGAGTCGCAAGCACCTTCGACACTCACGTGTTCCCCGACAATACTTGGGGTTTGGTATGGAAAGGTGGGGGACATGCACCCCATGGAGAGTTTCCTCAGTACTACAAACACCTCGAGGGAAAACGCGTCGCTATCTCACCTGACGATGTCCCGAAGGAGACAGGTCTTCTGAGTGCAAAGTTTTTACTCGCTGAGCCCGGAGAACCCTTCACTTCACCTCCAACCGGATCGTGGAAAGAGCCAGGGGCAGCAGCTGGTCCATATTCCGTCACACTCGGCGATAGCTCAAAGGTCACTTACTCCTGGTACCGATTCGTCGACCAACCATCCTTCCAGCAGTACGACTGGAACCAAGAGAAAAGAGAAGAGCTCCAGAGTTTTGTCGAGAAGATTCACCGCTCCTGGCCAATTGACCGCAATTACATGCCGCCGCCCACTACTGGGGAACTCGTGACGCTTGATCCGGCCCTGTTCGTGACACCACCAGAAGGGCTCGAAGTGGGCTATGTACCTATTGTGACGCTACAGGAATCGGCAGGGCCGCTTTAACATGCGGTCAAAGCCAACCGGCATCCCCCTATGAAGCGTTTAATCAACCCCACCCTCCTCGCCGCTTTATTTTTAACCGCGGCCCCTCTCTCCTCCACATTTGCTCAGGAAGAGAAGTCTCTATGGGGGATTAAGCCTACTGCAACTGAAGATGCCAGTGCTCCGACTGTCGACGCCGAACTCGGCAAGAAGATGGCAAGAATACAGGTCGATTTAATCAAGCACGACATAACGGGCAGCAACGTTGCCCTAGTCGTCAAGGATGGAAAAACGATTTATCACCAAGCGGTGAACTCCGGGAAAAAAGGCGACAAAGACATAAGCGAAAAGGCCCTTTTCCCAATCTGGTCAATGTCAAAGCCCATCACCATTGTCGCCATGATGACTTTGCACGAGAAAGGGCTCTTTGACTGGAACGATCCCGTATCGGATTACATCCCTTGCTTTGAAAACTTAACTGTATGGAATGGCAAAGAAGCGATACCGGCAAAGGAGCCGCTGCGAGTGGTACACCTCATGACCCACCGCTCTGGCTACACGTACTACAACTTCCCCGGTCCAATGCCACCTACATACGAGTCGCCGCACCCGAACCAAACTCGTTATCACGATCTCCAAGACTTCGTTGAAGCCGTAGCAAAAACCCCTCTGTGGTTTGAGCCAGGCGCAAGGTACGCCTATGGCATTAACCAAGCGATACTCGGTCGCCTCGCCGAGGTGCTTAGCGGGAAATCCTTCAGCGAATACCTAGAAGAAGCACTCTTTGAGCCACTCGGCATGTCGCAAACTAGCTTCGTGCTCGACCAAGAGCGCTCTACTCGCTTCCAACCCCTTTTCATCAATAACGGCGAAATAAAGGGGTTCACCTTTCTTCTTAATGAGCTGACCTACAGTCCAACAAGCCAAGCTCATTTTGGTGGAGAAGGCCTTGTCTCCACGCTCGGAGATTACTCCCGATTTTGCGAAATGCTGGTCAATGGGGGAGTCTTTCGCGGAAAAAGAATCCTCTCAGAAGAAAGCATCGCCAAAATGACAGAAACCAGCACGGCCGATTTCGACCCGAACGGAGCCCCTGGAGCAGACATGGGTTTTAGCCTGTTTGTTTTCTCGGACGCCAAAAAGGAGGGGAATTTGGCCCCAAAAGGAATCTATGGCTGGTCCGGATACCACAACACGCATTTCTGGATTGACCCAACGACAAACCTCTACGCCATCTTCATGTCACGTGCGCGAGAGTTCAACTGGGGCATCCCTCGTTCAATGCGAGCTGCCATCTACGG
>DNPI01000026.1 GCA_003501525.1 Planctomycetota bacterium | reverse complement strand
CTTTGCTGCAGTGTACGGGCTTGGTTGGTTGGGTCGGCGGGTAATTCGCGATCTACGCGGAGAGGTGTTTGAGAAATATACAGAGCTACCCGCACGCTTCTTCGATGACAATTCGACCGGAATGCTGATCTCTAAGCTGACATACAACACCGAACAGGTTGCGGAAGCTATATCTACCGTTCTAGTAGTCACTGTAAGGGACACGCTGACAATGCTTGGTCTAATAGGCGCTATGTTTTATTTTAGTCCAACATTGACAGTACTCGTCGCTGTGACTATTCCGATCATCGGTTTTCTGGTAGCTGTTATGAGTCGGGCTTTTCGGCGCTATGGTATTCGTATACAGGCCTCAATGGGTGATGCGACACGGATTACGGAGGAGGCGTTATCGGGGCAACAGATTGTTAAAGTTTTCGAAGGACAGGAGTACGAGCGCCGTCAATTTGCCGAAATTAATCGACGTAACTATAAGGCCAACCTAAAGCTTGTTGCTACTCGCGCTGCCGGTGATGTGCTTACTCAGTATACGCTCGCATTGGGTCTGGCCGCGATAGTTTGGGTCGCATTCTCGGATCAGTTAGCAGCGGATATAGATGCGGCGGTGTTTATGGGATTTCTAGTCGCCATGGGACTGTTGATGGCCCCTCTTAAGCGTGTAGTAAATGTCAATGTGGGGTTACAGAAAGGAATTGTGGCGGGGGCGAGCCTTTTTGGGATACTCGATGAATCGGTCGAGGAAGATACTGGGATAAAGGTGCTTGAAGGGGCTCGCGGCGACGTGGAGTTCTGCGGTATTTCATTTGCTTACGATCAGAAAAAAGGGCGCGTATTAGACGACGTGTCTATTCGAGCACCCTCGGGAAGTACGATCGCGATTGTTGGTCGTTCCGGAAGCGGCAAAAGCACTCTGCTACACCTTCTCGGGCTGCTCGATCAAGTGGACAGTGGCACTTTGACCTTAGAAGGGCAAAACGTCCACAATCTCGGAGCAGCAGAGTCGGCTCAGGCTCGCGCGCGCCGCATCGGTTTTGTGTTCCAACAATTCCACTTGCTACCAGAATTGGATGCTCTGCAGAATGTATTACTCCCCCGCCGAATAGCCACCGGGCTCAGGTGGTGGGCACAAGCAGGAGATGAAAAAGAAAAAGCCTGCTCACTTCTGACGAGAGTCGGCTTAGGCAATCGTCTCCGCCACCGCCCGAACCAGCTTTCAGGCGGAGAACAACAAAGAGTTGCTCTAGCGCGAGCTCTAGTGAGCAATCCCGCATTTATTCTCGCCGACGAGCCTACGGGCAATTTGGACCGTGAAAGTGGAAAAGCCATTCTTGACCTTCTCCTTGAAGCAGCTCAAGAACAGAAAGCCGCTCTCCTTGTCGCCACTCATGCAGAAAAAGTAGCCGCAGCTTGTGATCGGATTCTGCACTTGCGCAATGGAGTAATAACTCAGGAAGCATGAGTCTCCTCCGGTTGCACTTGGCTGACCTTTGTTCGCGGCCCCTCTTGATTCTTTCTGCGCTTGCCATCAGCCTCGGAGTTGGTGTTGTTTTCACCGTCACGAGCATTCTCGATGGCTTCCTCGCAGAGTTCGAACATTCGGTTCGCTCCTTTTCCGGCGATGTCGTCGCTCAGCCAAGGTCGGGAGGGGATTGGGAAAAATACAAAACAGCAATCTTGGGCATTGATGAAGTTGCCTCGGCAAAACCTCGCTTGGATTGGTTCGGGCTCATTGGCCGACGCGGAGCCCGCACCTTGGACGATCCACGCTCCTCGGACCTCAGCGGTCTACTATTGGTTGGAGTTGATCAAGGCGATCGTGTGGACATCGATTTGGCCTTATTTGAATCAGCCACCAACGCTCCCGCCAAGCAAATAGGCTCAGGCGAATACAACTATCCCCCCATCGTCCTAGGCGATGCCGTAGCACAAAAACTTGGAGTAGTTCCTGGAGAAGCACTTGAAGTAGTGAGTTTTGCTCCTCCTTCGGCCGGACCTGCGCGACCAATACGTTCGACCTATAGAGTTGCAGCCACCCACGCTGGACGACGATGGGAAGAGTCATTGGATCGCGCATTTGTTCGTCGGACAGACTTGGCCATAGCTTTAGGACTCCCGAAAGGTAGCAAAGCTTTTACCGAAGTCATTATTCGTGGAGCTGTGGGAGTGAATCCTGAAACCCTAAAATCCCAGGTAGCGGACGCTCTATTTGAAGCTAATCTCCCCGACGGCATTCTTCCCAGTGTCCTCAGCTGGCGTGATATGGGAGGAATATTTCTGCGCTCAGTTGAGGATCAACGCGCCACCCTGACTTTAGTTTTTTTCTTCATTATCTTGGTCGCCGCCTGGCAATTAGTGGCAACTCTAGTTTTAACTGTAGCGGAAAAACGCCGCACAATCGGAATTTTGGGAGCCCTAGGTGCCAGTCCAAATCAAATTTTGACCCATTTCGCCGGATTAGGTCTAGCGCTAGGGGCTGTCGGAACCTCCATCGGGCTTCTACTGGGTGTATGGATTACCCGGAATCTCGAAGTTATTGAAAGTTGGCTCGGCGGCGGAAAGCGAATTTTCTTGCCTGAAATTTACCAATTTGAAACCATTCCAGTTGCCTATGAGATGGAGAGCATTTTGCGTTTGATTGCAGCAACACTGACGGCAGCACTCGTTTTCAGCCTGGTGCCAGCTTGGCGCGCCTCTCGCTTGCGCCCTACACGCACACTAACTCGTTAAAAAGAATTCCCCTACAGCGATTTTGCAACAGCCAAGCCGGCAAAAACCAAAACCAGGCCAGCACAAATCTGAAGACAAAGATAGCCCGCCGCAACCGCAGGCTGACCAACCTTGAAATAATAAGCTCCTTCAGCTGCCAAAGATGAAAACGTGGTGAAAGCACCCAAAAAACCCACTAAAACAATATTCCGAACATCTCCAGCGCCAACAAAAAAACGCTCACCAACGCCTCCCCAAATCAAACCGAAAATAAAACAGCCAATACCGTTCGCAGCTAGCGTGCTCCATGGGAACCCGGCTCCAGCAGTCCCAGGGAGCAAGGATTGCAATCCAAATCGGGCAAGCGTCCCAAAAGCGCCTGCCATCCCGACAAAAAAAACCTGCTGCAACATCGACAAATTTATAGCGCAATTCTTGCTCTCAAGCGATGCCCCCAAGGGCTTTTCTGTTACGCGCTTCCCATGGGCGAAATCGTAACCGTGTGACTTTATTTCCTATACGACGACCCAAGCAGGCCAACTCCGAAGCCGGCTGAAGCATTGGAGGCAGAGCCGTTGGCTGCATCTCCACGGCCCAGTCATACAAGACTTGATCCTCCGCATTCGCGTACCGAATCTCTTCGCCCCATCTGTCCTGTTCTACCTTTTCATGTGCATCGGCCAAGCCTTTTCTCATATTTCGAGAACGATAAGCGGGTGGGATTAAAACAGGCAACCCAAAATCTCGAAGAGATACAAGCAGCCTTTGGAATGAAATGTCAAAGTTTTCCGCAAGGCCTATTTGGATTTCAAAATTTTGGACAATTCGCTTAGCTTCATTGGCGTCTTCCTTTCCGCACAGCCTCCGGCACATCACATTCGAAAATCGACCATCCCGAAGATATTCCTTCAATGTCCACGGGAATCCTTTCCGTTCACGTTGGTGAAAAAAATGGGAAAGGAATCGATCAACCGGATTCCTTAAAAGAGTGAAAAAAAACGGTTGCCGCAAACATCCGGAATAATCAGACCATGCTCGCAACGGATGCCCACCAATACCGTTGAGACTCGGAAATTCTTCCAAGACCTTTTGAACATAGTTACCTGGGAGGTGGCCATCAAAAGATGGATTTGCATCATCCGCAATTCTCTCTATCCGCTGGTAACCACTCAATGCTCGGCGAAGGGCACCATAAAGAGTGGTCCCGGCCGTTTTTTCAATATGCAAAAAAACTAAAAACGGGGGCGGCGACATACCTCAATCTTACGGGCCCTGTCTAAGAAATCGGTAACCAAGCAGCCTCACCAGCCTTCACGGCATCAAAACCATGGCGTCCGCGAACGACATCTATCGCCGAGACCAATCGGCGCGAGCGACCTATACCGTCTTCGAAAAAAGAATCCTGCCTAAAGCCGCGAATCAAGCTCGAAAGTCTTATGCCCACTAAACGCACCATGGGTCGATCGGTAGCCATTTTCTCGAATGAAGACATGGCCGATTCCGCCAATTCCAAATCGTTATCAGTGTGTCGAGTAAGTGTCGAATCCCGAGTCACTGTATGGAAATTTGACCATCGCAGTTTGACCGAAACTTTTTTTGCCAGGAGTTCTTCAGCTCTAAGACGTCGACTAGCTCGGTCAAGCAGCCGACGCAAATGGGCCTTGAGAAGCAAGGGGTCGTGAATATCGACCGCAAACGTTTCTTCATGTCCAATAGACCGGCGAATATTAACCTCCTCCCCGCCCCGAACAGAACTATTGTCCTCCCCTAGTGCCCTTGCATTCAGCAAAGGTCCCGAACGACCAAGATGTTTACGCAAAAGTCCTACCTCAGCAGCGGCAAGCTCGCCAAGTCGGAAAAGGCCCAACTTCCTGAGACGATTCTCGGTAGCGGGGCCAATACCAGGCAATGCTCGCACTGGCAGGGGGGCAAGGAAATCTGCTTCGCGGCCGGGGTAAACCTCGAACAACCCCTTTGGTTTTGCAAACGCAGAAGCAACCTTGCTGACAAGACGGTTTCGGGCAACTCCAACAGTCAGATCAAGCCCCAAACTCCTCAAAACTTCCCTGCGAATACGCTCCGCCGTGTCAACTGCACAACCAAACAGAATGCCTGTGCCTCTCAAATCTAGCCAAGCCTCATCAACAGATAAAGGCTCGACCACAGGAGAAAATCTGTCTAAGACCCTGCGTACTGCCCTCGAAGCCCGAGCATACATCTCACGCTGCCCAGGCTTTCGTATCAGATTCGGACAAAGCCGAAGCGCTTTTGCCATGGCCATCCCCGATCGGACGCCACAGGCTCTGGCTTCATACGAGGCAGAGGATACGACCCCTCTGCTCTCTGGTGCTCCTCCCACTGCCACTGGCCGACCTTTAAGCCTAGGGTCCAAAATCCTTTCAACCCCAACAAAAAAAGAGTCAAGGTCAACATGAAGAATTGGCCTATTAGATGACACGTCAAAGCCGACGAAGGCGTCCAACAACAACACCTCGCACTAAAGGGTTACCACCTTCCGGCGGCGGTAAAAAACCTCCAACTCCTTCTAAGGAAAAATCATCCGACACTCGAGCAAGAGCAAGTGTGCGAGCTTTTCCCGTCCACCAAACGACCATATCACCAGGTTCCGCATCCGCACCTCCAGATACGGCAAGTCTATCACCAGGCTGCAGCCCCTCTTTCTCATCAGTCACCCCATGAATCTCGAGAAAAAAACTTTCACCATCTTGAGCAAATCCTGCTGTCGCAGCATCTGCCGTAACCTCTTCAAGCCAAGGAAGATTTGTAGTCATAACTAGCTCCACATGCGAAGCACCCCAACAACCCTGCCAACCAAAGCAATTGGGCTTCCTTTTGGCACAACAATGTCAGCATGGCTGGCATTGGCAGGGCGCAGAATTATTTGTCGCTCATCAGGGAACCAGCGCTTAACAGTCACTTCAGCCGTCTCGCCTTCTCCGACCATTGCTACCACAACATCTCCCGAACTCGCCTCCTTAACTCCTTCCACTAAAACAGTATCTTTATCAAATATCCCGGCTTCAATCATCGAATCCCCTTGGACGCGGAGTGCAAAATTGGCAGCGCTCGACTGTGGTAGCGCAATATCGCCATCACGATTTTCCAAAGCCATCAAAGGTACGCCGGCCGCAACCTTTCCGAGCAAAGGAATCATTCGGATACTTTTCTCCTCCGTAAATAAATTTTCGGCACCTCCCTCCAAAAGGATTGAACGGGCACCACGCCCCAGACGAACCTTTCCTTTGCGCTCTAGCGCTCGGAGATGAAAATCAGCAGTCTGCGGGCTAACCCCCAACCGTTTTCCCAAATCAGCCCGCGTCGGAGGAAAACCTTCTTCAGTTGAAAAGGATCGGATTGCCGCCAGAGTTTCACTTTGACGAGAGGTCAAATTCCCTTGGGGCCTAACCTTACTCTCAACCGTGGCATCCGAAATCGCCATAGCCAAATTATATGATAAATATCATATATATCAAGCGACAAGATCCATGGCATGCACAATCCACTACCCCCTATTACTTCCCAACGAGATAGTTAACAGAAACCCTCGCGCGAGCACCTTCAGGAAACTCGGCCTGCCAAACAGGGGGGCCCTCCCGAAGACCGGCAAGCTGAGCAGCCGCAAGCAATTCTTCGCGCTCGACGGTGTATTGATTACTAAAACCGTGAGTCAAATCGTAAGCCAAAGTCGGCGTCCGACCGGGGTCCTCGGCAACAACATCGGTCGCCAATGTATGCAATTCAATAAAAAGCCAGCCATATCTCCGGACGTAGGGTTCCCAGCGGGCCAAAAATTCCACCAGGTTTTGCTGCAACACCGCCCCAGGCACAACGCTGCCTTCTCCGTCTACAAAAGCTCCATCTGTATTACTTATCGGCAGCTCAGAAGAATCAGAAGCAAGGTAGCAGCGATTGTGAATCAACATAGAATTTGTATGCAAGGCGTCGGAAGCCGTCAACGGCCTTGTGCCGCCACCCTCTGAGACTTCCAACCCCAGTCGATCTATACCTTTCGCCAAATCGTCGGGATAGTTGATATCTATGGATTCATCAACAATTGCAGCATGACGAATACCTGCGGCGCGCAAAGTCGCAGCCGCGCGTGAGCGCGCCTGCCCATTTAGATCTGACCCTAAAAACCAAACGGGATTCGCATCAAAATCCCACTTCAAACGATCTCGAAGAACTTCGGCCATGTGCACTAAAAAACTCCCATCACCACAGCCAATGTCACAAACAGCACGTGGCGGATCTGGTCTCGAGAACAAGCCTTCAAGCACCTCATCCACTTTGCGGAAATAGAGCTCGTGCGCGCCTCCACTGCCCCAGATATTAAGCCTACGATCGACATGCGTCTCAGCCCCCTCTTTCGTTCGCGGAAAAGTATCAGCAAAAGTGGCTGACCCGAAAGTCATCGCTTCCGATTGACGCAAAAGAGGCAAATAGGACAAGGTGACCCCATAAGCGGTCGCAACAAAAGCTGCCGCGCGTCCAGCACGAGTCAACTGCGAAGAATCCGGATTAATCCAGCCCAAGGAAGCCAAGGCAGGCTGAACGCCCTCCATAAAACGTCGGGCAGCCTCGCCACCCTCGAGCACCCCTAGATTCAAATCAGGAGAAATACGCACATCCTTACCAGACCCTTCTCTTCGCACTAAACCCCCT
>DNPI01000071.1 GCA_003501525.1 Planctomycetota bacterium | reverse complement strand
AATTCTCCTTGGTCAGACTTAGATGGTGCTGTAAATGACGTAAACAGAGCCGCACAAGTTCTCATTGAACGCTTCGGGTTTCGAGAAGGTGACGTAACAGTCCTAACTGATACTCAAGCAACACATGAAGGAATTGTGCGCGCCTTTTATGAGAAACTCATTCAACCCGCGCAATCTGACACCGAGGCTCTCTTTTGGTATTCCGGACATGGGTCAAGGCTCCCAGACGCAAGCGGAGTCGGGGGAAGCGAACTGGACGGTATGGATTCCACTTTCATTGCTTATGACAGCCGAGATGGAATCGATGAATTCGACATTACTGATGACGAAATCCATTCCCTACTTGCCGCCCTTTGCCGCAAAACTCCAAATGTCACAGTAGTTACTGACTGCTGTCACTCTGGTGGTATCACGCGGGGCCCAGCTGCGGGAAAATCGCGGTCCGCAGAAGCGGGTAAATCGCCTGTCACAGAAACAGATCTTGCCGATTTCTGGCCCCCCGATGTCCCTTTCTTGGAAGACGGCGACCCACGACGCGGACCTCTCCCCTATACCGCCATCTACGCCTCGTCTTCCCGACAAACTGCTAAGGAAATTTCTCTTCGAATACCAGGCCGAGAACCAAAGAGTCACGGCGCAATGACTTGGTTTTTTCTCTCGGCCCTAGAGGAAGCAAAGCCAGGAACTACTTACAGAGACCTCGTCCGCTCTACCGCCTTAAAAGTGGCAGAGTACTTCCCTGATCAAGATGTCCAAGCAGAAGGAGAGCTGGATCGCATGTTCTTAGCTGCGGACTTCTCTGCTCCTCCCCCTGGATTCGCTGGCATTCTCCAACCCGACGGAATGCGAGTCGACATTGAAGCCGGCCATGCTCACTTCATGAAGCGAGACACCTTATTGGAAATCCAAGACATCAGCGGCAAAATACTCGGCAAAGCACGGGCAAATCGAGTTTTTGCAACCCATGCCGTCGCCCGAGTCGAAGGGGGACCTCTCAAGTATCAATCAGCCATTCCCGTTCGAGTAGTGGAATTAGAACGGCCGAGTGGTGATGACCCATTCCCTGTTTATGTCGGGCAAAGTTCTCTCGAGAATGCACTCGCACAGAGCCTTAGCCGACGCGGAAAAGATATCGTAGAAATTCTCAGAGAGCCGCTCATGGGGAATGGTTACCAAGCATTAATTACGGAGCAGGGCGCTCTTGCTCTTTGGACTGCCGGAGATGGTGTCCCCCTCTGGGAAGAAGGGGCAATCACCGGTTCTGATGCAGCACGTGGCGCACGAGCAGCTGACGGAATTCTGGAATTCCTTAAAACTAAAGAAAGCCGCTTCCGAAACCTTTGGAGCCTTGCATCTCAACCTGGGAATATCCCGATCCAAGGATCCTTCCAGGCTCCGAGTAAAGATTTTGAGCAACGGACTGGCCTAAGCGGTGTCGTCCTGGAAGAAAACAAAGAACGAGGATTTGCACAGGGGAGTTCAGAATCAGGATTCGCAGTCAACATCCCGAAAGGAGAAAAGCCTGTAATAGGCATGCAATTGGGTATCCCCTCAGACGCCCAAGCGGCTCATCTCACTGTTCTTGTTGTCAGCGAAAATCGAGACATCGATGTCATTTATCCGGCTCCGGGCAATCGCAGTAACAGGTTCGAGCCAGGTGAGAACAGAATAGAACACTGGCGAGTCAAAATAGATCGTTGGGATCTGACACGACCAATGCGCGATCGATACCTCATCATCGCAACCGAAAGCTGGCAGGATTTCCATTCGCTCGTGCAGAAAGGCAAAGTCGAGAAAACACGTGGTGGAGGTGTCCCCCCAATTCTTGCCCAGGCATTCACCAAAGAACGCACACGAGGAGGACCTAGTACCTCTCCAAGGAATCAAGGATTCGGGGTTATGGCACTAGATCTTCAACTGAGGGCTGTCTCCTCCCCTTAAGGCTTAGCGATTTTTAGACCTAGGATCGAGACCCGTCGACCCACCGCGAATGCGTATTTCGTAATCCATCAGTGTTTCGGGCCAACCACCACCAACGTAATTGAACCACAAAGACCATGATGCACTCCAATCTTCGCCCCAGGAATCCAGCGATGCGCCGGCAGCATCCAAGGCAGCGGCACGCAATGTCCAAGGAGCATCACTGTCGCCGGCTCTATCAAGTAACTTCGAGGAAACCGAAGGGTCTCCGAGTCGAGCCAGAGATCCCAAAATGGATTTCTGTACCGCTTGATTGGGTTTCCTTTGCCCCTTTGCCGGTTCCAAGTGTGCAAAGAGCTCTCCTGCGGCATTTCCCCCAGCAAGCGCTAATCCAACCGAAACATCTCCTAGAGCTTCTGGCTCCCTAAGCGTTTTCCCTATCAATTCGCCCAAAACAGCGTTTGAGCTCTTACTCCCAATCATTCCTATTGCGAGAGCAGCTGCTCCCTGCAATGTGGGATTTCGACTCTTCCCTAGAGCTTTAAGAATGTCGGGAGCTGTTTCTTTCGCGGCTGCTCCACAAAGCCCGAGGGCTATAGCAAATGCAGCTTGAACCTCAGCGTCACTGTTTTTCAGCATCCCCTGACGCAAGACCTCAACAGCTGTGACATCGATAGCCCCGCCTCCCCAAGAGAAATGTCGGCCAAGAATTCCTAAACCAAGAGCAGCCCATGGTTTGGTAGAACTCTTTCCACTTTCAGCCGTATCCATTAAACGCTGAAAAGCCTGATTAGCTTCAGCGCCATCTCCACGAGAAGAAAACTCTCCCAAAGCTAAGAGTGCAAAATGCCGTTCCATACGGTTTTTCGCACGCTGCGCGAGGTAGTCCAAAGTTTCTACAGTTTGGGGGCCATGTCGCGAATCCGGTTCCGCTAGATGTCCTACGGCTTCGACCATGCCTAACCGAACCGCAGTAGGCATCCGACGATCTTCCAGCTCCGTCAAAAATGTAGAAACAACTGAATGAACAGCAGCTGAAGGTCTTCCGGCTTCAACCAGTAATCGGGCGATTGCTCCTGGTGCCTGAGCACGAACCGCATCCTCAGTCTTACTGTCCCCCACAAAATCGAGAAGCAAGGTAGCCCAATGCTCAGGATTAGAAGGCTTTGTCATCGCAAGGGCAGCAACACTGGCAGCCGGGATAGCGTCAGATTTGAAATTCCCTGAAACGACCGCTGCCCAAAGAGCCTCCGCCAATCCATCCCTCACTGCTACATCAGAAAAACGCCGAGCGGCCAAACCTAGCGCCCAAGCCGCATCAACCCGAATCCTGTCATCTACTTTCCGCTTACGACCAGCCAAAGTGCGTCCGGCCTTATCGTCATTAAGGATGTGCACTAAATCAGGGATGGCTTCATGCCCTCCTCCGACTCCGAGTGCGAAAACAGCAGCAGAAACGGTTTCCTGATCACGCGAAGAGAGATGAGGACGAGCGGCACTCACAACAGCGTCAGGTCGAGTCGAAGATCTCGCAAAGGCAAGCATCGCAGGCCCAGCGAGCTCCTGTTCTTCCGGGTCCAATGCCACTGATTCGAGGACTTGTTCCGCAACGCTAATGGCTCTTGTAGATGCATCAACCAATCCACCGGAAGAAGGGCCTCGCAAAGTTCTTCCCAAATCCAGTAAGCCCGAACCCCGATTACGCCACCAAACAGTCCAGTCTTCTAACTGAGAAGGAATGCCGCCTCGCGTAACTCCATTCTCAACAGCAATAACGATGCCACCTCCTCTCTCTCCTTGAGGTTCAACTTTGGCAATGACTTCTGCTGTCTCCTCGACACCAGAATCACAAGAAAGAAGCAGAGACGGTATTAGGAGGAAGAATAAAGGGAGATGGTGTTTCATAAGCAGGGACACTTCTCATTGAGGATAACACGAGCAACTAAAAACCGAGCAAGGACTCGGGCGGAAAAGCCTCCTTATCCGGTATGCTTGACTGATGAACGATATGGGGTCTTCGAACTCTGACATCACCCTCCGGCCAACTGCCAGAGTCGGCGGATTCCTCCTTGAGAAAAAACTCGACGAGGACAACCTCGGCTCTCTTTGGGAGGCCGATGAAGTCGAACTCGGTAGAAAAGTGGCTCTTCGCTTTCTTGCACCCGAATTAGCTTCAGATGAAGAGCAGGCAAGTCGCTTTAAGAAAGAAGCAAATGCAGCCGCACGCCTCCGACACCCCGCTTTTGTTCGCCTCCACGGTATAGAAGAGCAGGGTGGCCACCTTTTTATGGTCCAGGAATTAGTCCCTGGGAGACGCAGCCTTTATGCGGATGTAGACGAACGCAATCGTTCTGGATGGAAAACTTCCGGAAAATCTTGCCGAAAAACTGTTGAGCGATTTGTTGTCTTGGCGGAAGGGCTAGCAGTAGCCCACGAAGCCGGCATCGTGCACCGCAACATCAGCACAAGAAACCTCTACCTCGATGAAGACGGCTCTCTGCGGCTGGCTGATTTTGGCATGGCAATGGTTGGTAATCAGGAAGAATGGTCCTCCCCTACAGGATCAACTGCTTTCGAAATGACCGGCGCTCCAGGTACTGAAGCAAATGTTTCGACGGGCGGCGGGAAACAGATTCGCCCTTATTACGTCAGTCCCGAGCAAACGATGGCTAATCGCGAAGCCATTGACCATAGGGCTGACATCTTTTCACTAGCCGCCGTCCTCTATGAGGCACTCTGCGGAGAGCGAGCCTTTGATGGGCCAACTGTTTCCGAAGTACTTCTACAGGTTTCAGCCGGCAATCCTTTCAGCGG
>DNPI01000128.1 GCA_003501525.1 Planctomycetota bacterium | reverse complement strand
ACTAAGTCGAGGCTATGCTTTGGTGGAAGCGGATGAAATTGCTGGATATCTGCGGGACCCCTCGGAGGTGGATGTTGGACAGGGCCTTACCTTAACCCTCTCACGAGGTTCTCTCCGTGCCCGGGTAGAATGAATTAAGGAAGGCCGGTGCTATGTCAGCAAAAAAACAAACAACCTTTGAAAAGAGCTTGCGGGAGCTTGAATCCCTTGTCGACGAACTTGAGAGGGGGGAATTGGGATTGGAAGAGGGAGTAGGCCGCTATCAAGCTGGTGTCGAGCTTCTTAAAGAGCTCCACGAATCGCTTGCCAAGGCTGAGGCTAAAGTAGAAGAAATGACAGCAATTCTTCAAGAAGGGATTGCTGATTTAGAGGACGAGGCCGGGGATGGACACGAAAACGAGTAACTTCGCTGATTGGCAACAGGATGCCATGGGGGCTTTCGAGCCTTTTCTTGTGGATGCTTGCAGGAATGGCTTGCGAGGCGCTCCAGCTCGACTAAGGGAAGCAATTGAATCAGGTCTTCTTTCTGGCGGAAAGAGAGTGCGGCCTTCTCTCGCACTTCTGGGATGTGAAGCGGCTGGTGGCGATCTCGAAGCGGCACTTCCTGCAGCTGCTGCGGTGGAAATGATTCACGCTTACTCATTAATTCACGACGATATTCCCTGCATGGATGATGATGACATAAGAAGAGGGCATCCGGCAGTTCACATCGAATTTGGTGAATGGACAGCAGTTTTAGCTGGTGATGCTTTACAGGCAATGGCTTTTCGCGTTCTAGCTAATCAAGCATGCACCGCGACAGGATGTAGGCAAGCAGGTTGTTTGGCTGAAGCTGCAGGCCCTCGTGGCATGGTGGGAGGACAGTTCTTAGACATGAATAGTCGTGGTAGCCAAGCTTCTTATAGAGAAGTTGAAAAAATTCATTTAGGGAAAACTGGAGCTTTGATTGAAGCATCGATCCAGATGGGTGTTCTGGCTGGTGGCGGTAACCCCGATTCCTGGGTTCAATTTTCGCGCTCTTTGGGCCTTCTTTTTCAAGCAACTGATGACATTCTCGATGTCACTGCGCAGGAAAGTGAGATAGGGAAGCCAACAGGTCGGGACAAGGAAGAAGGAAAGGTTACCCTTGTAGCTAGCGAAGGATTAGACGGAGCCATTGAAAAAGCCACATCGCTTGCTGAAGCTTCCACACGCTTTCTTGAAGATGCTCAACCTCTCCGTCGGTCTGCCGTTTTAGAAGATTTGGTTAATTACATCCTCCAACGTTGCCGATGACGCAAATGCGCCTGACTGACTTGCAATCTCCTGAAGAACTCAAGAATCTTGATACGCAAGAGTTGGAAAATCTTTGCGCTGAAATGCGAGATTTTCTAGTTGCTTCAGTCCACCAGACAGGAGGGCATTTGGGGAGTAATTTAGGTGTGGTCGAAATCGTGACTGCACTGCACAAAGTTTTTGATTTTCGTCGGGACCGATTGGTGTTTGATGTCGGGCACCAGTGCTACCCCCATAAAATCCTTACAGGGCGGCATGGAGAATTTGGAGGACTTAGGCACACCGGAGGACTGTCGGGTTTTTGTAACCGTAAAGAATCAGAGTACGACCTGCTGACGGCAGGCCATGCAGGAACAGCTATTTCTTTTGCTCTTGGCTTGGCAGAGGGTGTGAAAGGGACAGCCTCCCACGATGAGAGTGAACCGTGGTCTGTTGCGCTTGTTGGAGACGCCGGATTTGGAGCAGGTGTTTCTTTCGAAGGATTAACCCAGGCTGCTGATCGCAAAGCGCGGCTGTTGGTGGTTCTCAATGACAACGAGTGGTCTATTGCTCGTTCGGTAGGTGCGATGGCTCGCTATTTATCGAGAATTCGTTCTTCTCGCACCCTGCAGAAAACATATGACCGTCTTGCTGATATTGCGCATAAGATCCCAGGATTAGGTAGTCGGATGGAAGAGCTCGGGGAAGTCATTCGCCATGTCTTGGTTCCCGGCCACGTTTTTGAAGAGTTGGGTGTGCATTATTTGGGCCCTTTGGACGGGCATGACATTGGTGCTGCAGTGGAAGCTTTAGAGCGTGCAAAGCGTTTAGACGGAGTAACACTTCTACATTTCTTGACAGAGAAAGGTAAAGGATTTGCACCTGCGGCAGATGATCCCGAAAAAGCGCATGGCGTTCCGGGCGAATCTAAAGTGCCAAGTCCGGTTGACCAATCAATGGCGAATAGAAAACTGGGGACTGAGTCTTGGACTTCGATTTTTGGCAAACAAGCGGTTGAGTTGGCAGAAGAAGATGTCCGCATTCACGCGATTACGGCGGCAATGCCTTCGGGCACTGGTCTGACAGAATTTAGTGAGAAATTCCCGGGTCGATTCCATGACACCGGGATTACCGAGCAGCATGCAGTTGCTCTTTCGGGAGGAATGGCAACCGCTGGATTGCGCCCCTTAGTGGCGATATACAGCACTTTTTTACAAAGAGGTTATGACCAAGTATTCCAAGAGGTAGCTCTCCAAAGAGAGGACGTGGTCTTCTGCATGGACCGTGCAGGCTTAGTGGGTCAAGATGGTCCTACTCACATGGGGCTCTATGACCTCGCATTTTTGCGTGTAATTCCTGGCATTGGTCTTGTCTCTCCGCGTGACGCAGTCGATCTTCGGCGAATGTTGAAATTCGCCGTGAACGAATCTGGGCCTTGGGCTTTACGCTGGCCCCGCGATACAGCTCCTGACCAAATTGGGCCTCCTGCTGATATGCGCCCAGATTTAGCTCCAGGCGTGGCCGAGCTGCTGCGAGAAGGAGATGACGGTTCTGTTTTTGCTTTAGGAGCTATGGTGGAAGAGGCCATGGAGGCGGCGCGTATTCTTGAAGAGAGCCAAGGGATTGCTTTGGAAGTCTGGGATGCGCGATTTTGCGCGCCGATGGACAAAGGCGCACTTGCGAATATTTCTCGACGCCACAAGTGGTTGGCGGTTGTAGAAGACCATTCCTTATCTGGAGGATTCAGCTCTGCGGTGGCAGAGGTCCTTACTGATTTGGGATCTGGAATGCGATTGCATAGATTCGGAATTCCTGAAACTTTTGTCGAGCATATGAGTACGCGGCGAGAACAAATGGAACTTTTTGGTTTAACAGGGCCCCTTCTGGCTGCCGACTGGGGAGCAAAAGTAGCCGAATTTCGTAAGCAGGGGCTACCTGCTTCACGTCATGCCTGAAGCCGCAAAGCTCTCTAACCGGGTACAGCTACCAAGCTCTAGAAAACCTAGAGTTTTAATTCTTGGTGACAAAAGGAAATCCGAAGTCCCTCGTCTTGCGCGGAAGCTGAAAGACTTTTTACGAGAAAAAGCGCATATTGTGGGTGTAGATCTCAGGAGAAGCCGGGCCAAAATCAAAGAGAGCCTTGATCTTGTATTAGTCCTCGGAGGCGATGGGGCCATTTTGGCTGCCTCGCATCGACTTGATGGAAAGCGAGTTCCTGTTATGGGGATTAATTTCGGGAGCGTAGGTTTTCTAGCCGCTGTTGCTCCTGAGCGCGCGGAGGCAACGCTTGGTCAAGTTCTTGATGGAGCAGGGCGCTGCGAAAACCGAGCGATGATGAGGGTGCAAATAAAGCGCAAAGGAAAGCTTCGATTGGACACCCATATTCTGAACGATGTAGTGCTTTCCCGTGGATTAGGGACCAGTTTGCTGGGGACAGTGCTCCATGTGGACCGACAGCCAATATCTTCATATCGAGGAGACGGTGTCGTTCTTTCAACAGCGACAGGGTCCACGGCCTACAGCCTTTCGGCTGGCGGCCCAATTTTGGCGCCCAATGTTGAAGCATGGGTTGTGACGCCAATTGCACCTCATATGGTGGGGGCTCGGCCGCTGGTGCTCCCTGGTAACAGGATTGCGAATTTTGCAGTAGACGCACATGCTATTTTGACGGCCGACGGTCATGTCGAAAAAAAACTTTTGCCGACAGATGTTGTTAAGGCTAGTCCTAGTGGCAGGCTTTTGCGCCTAATCGTCGATCCAGAAAATTTCTTCTATGCTCGGTTGAGGAGGAAATTGCACTGGGGAACTTTTCCTAGTTCCGGTTAAGCATATATGCCGCGAATGCGGTCGAAGTAGGCAACTCTTTCAACTCCCAGCATGCATGTAGCGAGGCGGAGGCTGACCTTGTGGGTTTCTGCTGTTTTTCGAGCTTTACGGTATGCGTCCAGCACAAGTCTTTTGAGTCGACTGGAAATGATGGATGGTGTCCATTGATAACCCATGCGGTCTTGAATCCATTCAAAATAAGCGATGATGACCGCGCCAGAGTTGCCGAGAAGATCTGGAACGATGGGAATTCCCCTCTCGAGAAGGATTGTTTCTCCTTTAGCTGTAGTTGGGCTGTGAGCAGCCTCAACAATCAGTTTCGCGCGAATGTCCCCAGCATTGCGGCTTGTAATTTGTCCTGCGGTTGCCGCTGGTATGAGAACATCGCACTCCATTCCAAGCAGGGCGTCGGATTCCAAAGTGTCTCCACCACTAAATCCAGCGACTGTTCCGCTTGCTTTTTGGTGAGCCAAAAGAGCTTCGATGTCGAGGCCTTGTTGATTTGCAACGGCGCCTCCGATGTCTCCACAGCCAACAATTTTGTGTCCAGCTTTTACTAGTTCGCGCATTACTTGGGCACCGATAAACCCAGCTCCTTGTACTACCACGGAGGCGGGTTCTTCGAATTTCATTTCCTTGAGCCTTTTCTCCATCAGGATGCGGACTCCCAATCCAGCGGCGGAATTCCGAAGGTGCGTGCCTCCTAACCCAAGAGGTTTACCAACCACGACAGCGTTTTCTGTGTGTCGCACGTGCATGGAGTAGGTGTCGAGAATCCAGGCCATAGCTTGCTCATCGCAGTGTAGGTCAGGAGCAATGATGTCTTTTTCTGGGCCTATAAGGTCCATGACGCCGGCGGTGTACCGGCGAACAATGTGTTCAACTTCTGCTGGTTCTGCATTTGTGGGGTCGAAGTCAACGCCTCCCATGGCACCTCCGAATGGGACATTTAGTGCGGCGCACTTCCAAGTGGTCCATGCTGCCAAGGCGCCTAAGTTTTCTCTGCTGATATCTTTTTCAAGTCGCAGGCCTCCCAAGCATGGTCCGAGCGAAAGATTGTGTCGCACTCTGTATCCGTGATGGACTTTGATAGATCCGTCTTTGGGGAGTGGGATGGCAAATTTGAACGTGCGATCTGGTTGGCGTAGAACGGCATATGCATCCGGTGCAAGGCCCAGAATGGCTGCTGCCTCATCGAACCGCTCCATCATTACGGCAAAAGCGTCTTCGGTGGCTAGATCGGGTGTAGGTGCTTGTGGGATTTCTCCGCCCAATGTCGGCTTGGCGTCTTTAGGCATAGACACCTCTGATATTGAGACAATAGGCGACCCTTTCTACTCCTACGCAATAGGCGCCTAGTCGGGGGCTAATGTTTTTGGCCTTTGCCGTTCCGACAACTTCTTTGAAGGCGGTAACAAGAATTTTTTCCATACGCTCAAAGACATCTTCTTTGGTCCAGAAATAACCAATACGGTCCTGGACCCATTCAAAATATGAGACGGTTACTCCTCCAGCATTGGCCAAAATGTCTGGGACGATAAAGATGCCTTTTTCTTCTAAAATTTGATCGGCAGCTGCTGTAGTTGGGCCATTGGCACCTTCAACAATAATTGAGGCCCGAATATCAGGGGCATTCATTGAAGTGATTTGATTTTCTGTGGCAGCCGGGATGAGGACTTCACAGTCGAGAGTGAGGAGGTCTTCTTGAGCAATAACCTCTCCGCCTTTAAATCCTTTTAAGGAATGGTGCTGGGCAAGATGATCGAGAATCTTTTGAATATCGAGCCCTTTTTCGTCATAAAGCGCGATGTCGACATCTGACAACGCGATGATTTTGTGTCCCATTTCGGAGAGGAATTTTGCTGCGATACCACCTACGTTTCCTGAGCCCTGCACCGCTATTCGACAACCTGTTTGTGGCATTTGGCAGTGTTCTAACGATTCCTTAACAATCAAAGCTACGCCAAGTCCTGTAGCTTCACGGCGCCCACGCGACCCCCCGAGGCCAACAGGCTTACCTGTTACGGCAGCGGTTTGAGTGGCTCGCCGGTGCATCGAAAAGGTGTCCATAAACCAAGCCATTACCTGTTCATCGGTATTCATGTCAGGCGCTGGCACATCCCGCTCTGGGCCAATTAGGTCTAGCAGGCTGGATGTGTAGCGGCGAGTGAGACGCTCTAACTCGCCAGTGGATAATCTCTTTGGGTCGCATATCACTCCACCTTTACCTCCTCCAAATGGCACATCTACGACCGCGCATTTCCAGGTCATCCAAGCGGCAAGTGCCCGGACTTCATCTAAATCAACATTTGGTGCATAACGGATTCCGCCTTTTGCTGGGCCCCGGGCGACATTGTGTTGGACTCGATATCCGGTGAAGACCCGTAGTGAATCGTCATCCATGCGCACCGGAATGGTGACAGTTAATTCCTGTGCCGGGGTGGAGAGAATCCGATAAATACCCGGATCCAAGCCGATAATCTCAGCGGTTTTGTCCAACCTTTCCCGCATCTGCAGGTAAGGATTGAATTCGTCTCCGTTTTCGTTGTGCGCGGCGGGTGCCGACATTGTGTAACGGCCCAGGAGGGCTTAGATGCCGTTACAAAAAGAGTATCCCGACGAACGCCAATCGACCAGAGTTTCACAGAATTCCGTAGGATGATTTTTTATATTTTTCTTTACGAGCCTTGCCAAAACTGCATATCCACGAAGTAGCTCCGAGAGACG
>DNPI01000106.1 GCA_003501525.1 Planctomycetota bacterium | reverse complement strand
GGTGTAGGTGATGCCCTTCATGCCTCCGAGAACCGCATAGAGGAAAACCACTCCCATACCGAGGTAGACCCCTACTTCGATGTCCACTTCAAGGAATCGACTGAATACGATGCCAACACCTCGCATTTGGCCGGCAACATAAGTAAAAGAAACAAATATCGCGCAGAAAACGGCGACTATTCGAGCGGTTCTGGAGGCATATCTATCTCCGATGAAGTCAGGAACTGTAAACCGACCGAATTTGCGTAAATAGGGAGCGAGAAGGAGTGCGAGTAAAACATAGCCTCCTGTCCAGCCCATTAAGTAAACCGATCCATCGTAGCCCCCGAAGGAGATAAGGCCCGCCATTGATATGAATGATGCCGCTGACATCCAATCAGCGGCGGTGGCCAGTCCGTTCGCCACAGGAGGGACGTGGCCACCGGCGACATAAAAGTCACTCGTGGATCCTGCCCGCGAACGAATTGCGATACCGATGTACAAAGCAAAGGAAAGCCCTACGAGCAGAAACGTCCAGGTTTGTACAGTCACGTTCTTTCCTCTTCCTCGCCTTCGTCTTCCGAAACACCATATTTTTTGTCAAGTGTTTGCATACGTTTGGCGTAGACAAACACTAGTACGACGAAGGTGTAGATCGAGCCCTGTTGCGCGAACCAGAAACCGAGCTTAAATCCGGTTCCGGGAATCGTGATGCGGTTTAAGAAATCAACGAAAAGGATGCCGGCACCGAAAGAAACTGTGGCCCAGATGCTAAGAAGAATTCCCAGCAGCCGGAGATTGGCTTTCCAATAAGCTTTTCTTGTTTCCATTGATGGGTGAGTGGGTTCCTTGAATATTCCGCTGCAACGAAGGCTAGCTGCTCGGAACACCCGACCCAATACGATGCCCTGCTTTGCGCTTGTCTATAACGATATTTTTACGGAGGAGTAGAATCCTCGGCTCGATAACCGTCCCCGTAGCTCAGCCGGATAGAGCATCGGTTTCCTAAACCGAAGGCCGCACGTTCGAATCGTGCCGGGGACGCCATTCCTTAGATAAGGAGTGCTTTAAGGTTTGCGGAGGACACTAGAGTTTAGTGAACTGGTGGAGTGCCGCCCGTGTGCGTGAAGGCTTTACTTACGATGAGCCAATTGTCGTCAATTTTCGCTAGCGAAAAGACATCGGTAAAGGACACACTGCCCCAGAAATTCTCTTCGTCGACGATGGCGGTGGCAATATCGCCAAACTCTTCAATCTCTCTTATCGAAGCAGAGAATTGGCCGTCAACATCAGCTGGCTGCGCAGAAATCATTCCAATCATGTCTTGAATGGAGATATCAACTCGCTGGTCACCAAGGGCGCCAAACATCCGGGCGTCTGGGTGAAAAGCGGCATTTAAGGCATTGGTGTTCCCGGTGGTAACTCCTTTAATGTAAAGCTCGACGGCGGCTCTGGGTGAAGAGTTTGTCATGGGGAGAGGCTAGCACTTTCTGGGTTAGGTCAGTGGAAAGGCTTTACTCGGTACATAGAACCGCCGGCATCCTTTTGACCTTCGGTTGCGCCCCAGTACACCGTCAGCTCATTTGGACCAGAGAATTCGAGGGAGTGAGATGAGATGTGGAGGTCGTTCTTGTCGGGCATGTTGTCTACGCCCACTAGCTGGAATGCGATTTCATTGTCAGGACTCGAGACCGCAATCATTCTGGGTTGATTCCCTAGGCTGCAGTAGTGGTCCATACGGAGTTGGCCTTGATCCAGGTAGTAGACAGTTGTCATTTCTTGAGGCTGGTCGACAAACAGCTTCTCGACTACGGCATGTCCACCAGAGCTAACCGAGTAATCGAGAAAGGTCTTGTCAGGGTTTGCCTCTAGCTCCTCGCCAAGGCGGACGCCGCCGGTTAGATACCATTCACCCGATAGGGCTTTTAGGCGATTAAAGTCCTTCTCCGCAACCGTCCAATTGGCCGAGCTCACCACGACAGCATGAGGAGAGGCACAGGCTGCTACAAGGAGTAGACCAATCAACGAGAGCGTTGGTGGTTTGGTGGCATGCATTACGGAACTTTAAGAATTTACTTGCCGAACATTTGGGTCCAATGATTTTCAAATCGGCCGAGGCCAGTTCTTCCATGGTTCCCCATCATGTTCCGGTGATGCCCAGGACTGTACCACCAAGCCTGTATAGCGCCGATACCCGAATCCATTCCGGCGGCGATATTTTCTGCTCCTCCGGATGTTCCAGCTAGGCCGGCGCGGTCAGAGGGAGTTTGCTTGCCATCTACGGGTGATTCGTGGGCAAAAAATCCTTGTTCAACCATGTCTTGGGAGTGGCCGCGGCTTGCTGTGCAGAGCTTGACATCCACGCGAAGAGCTCCAATTCCAGTCCGAATACGGAGCAGGTTTAAATTACGAACTCCTTTACCTTCTTCCGGCTTTAATTGCTCAAACAAAGCTGAATTAGTCTTTAAGGTTGCCTTATCTCTTGCTGGCATGATTTCTGCTTCAAAGGCCAGAATCTCCAAAGAAGAATTTAGTTTTATCTGATGATCCTTGGGATTCGCTGGCGCGGTCCTTTTTTCCGCACGAGTCTGCCATTTTCCTTTTGTTCGCAGCAGGGATTTGTGGGCATCCATCCAATAGTCGTAAAGCCAGCAGTGGACTTCGAGGGTTTCCTCCAAGCCAGCCAATTGGGCCGCAAGGTCCTCATCTGTGTTGAGCACTTGAGGCACGGTAATTTGCAGGATTTCTAGGATCCTTTCCACGGCGGGGTCACATACGTCCTGGACCATTGTTTTGGTGAGGTTTTTGTCCCGACTTGCGTCGAGTAGAGTCCTTCGAGCCGTCTCTAATTGGCGAGCGCCTTTTTTGTCGAGCCGCTTGTGGGCTAAGCGCATTGCAGCTTTTTTGAAACTCTTTTCCAGGGTAGTGCGATTCCTCCAGTGTTCGGATTCCAGTTTTTTAATTTCTTTGCCCAAATGCAGCACTAGGCTCTCCTGTCCGAGAGGACCGGCATTGATGAGGTCGTAGAGGGCGTACTCTTTCGCAAACCAATCCAGCTTTCTGGATTTCAGAGTCCGAAGTGCTGTTGCTACGACCTGCTCAGTGGTTGGCTTTAATTCATCGATTGGCGAAGGTTCCTGCCAACCATGAGGGGCGGCGAGACTAAAAAGGAAAAAGAGGGGAATCACGTTTGTTTCAGGAACAGTCTAAAATATTGCTGTGGAATCGTTTCTTGTGGCGGCCCTTTATAAATTTGTGAGGCTCTCTGATGTCGAAGAGCTTCGCGATGGATTATTGAAGGTGTGCCAAGAAAATGATGTCAGTGGAACTTTGATTCTGGCACGGGAAGGCGTTAACGGAACCATCTCGGGTCGAGCGGAAGCTGTTCACGAAGTGTTAGATTTCCTAAAGAGGGATGACAGATTTTCCAATTTAGATATCAAATTCGCTGAAGCAGCAGTTGCCCCTTTTCGTCGCATAAAAGTTAGGTTGAAAGAAGAAATCGTAACCATGGGGGTTCCTGGAGTAGACCCGACTCAAACCGCTGGTACTTATGTTGAGCCTAAAGATTGGAACGAATTGATTAAGGACCCAGATGTCTTGTTAGTGGATACTCGTAACGACTATGAGGTCGCGTTAGGCACATTTGAAGGCGCGAAGAATCCGGCCCTTAAGTGTTTTCGCGATTTCCCTAATTGGCTGAGAGCCGAGATGAAAGGGCGTTCCCAGTCAAAAGTGGCGATGTTTTGTACTGGTGGCATCCGTTGTGAGAAATCTACCTCTTTCTTGAGGAATGAAGGTGTTGAGCAAGTTTTCCACCTCAAAGGAGGGATTTTGAAATACCTTGAAGTCGTGCCTGAAGAAGAATCGCTTTGGGAAGGAGAGTGTTTTGTTTTCGATCAGCGTGTTTCTGTTGGGCACCGCCTCGAAGAGGGAAGCTATGCCCTTTGCCGAGCTTGTCGCAATCCAATTGATGAAATCGCAATGGAATCGCCAGAATTTGAGAATGGAATAAGCTGTCCGCAGTGTTTTAATAAAACTACTCGTGAGCAAAAAGAAAATTTTGCGGAACGACAAAAGCAAATAGAGCTGGCCAAATCACGGGGTGATAAGCATTTAAAGTTTGAAGATTTTTCTGGAGACAAATGACCTTCGAGCATCTCCCGGTTCTCTATAGCTTTCGCAGATGTCCTTATGCAATGAGGGCTCGGTTGGCTTTGTCGGTAAGTCAACAATCATGTGTCTTACGTGAAATTGACCTAAAAAATCGGCCCGATCAGCTTTATGAAGCTTCCCCGAAAGGAACAGTCCCAGTTTTAGTGTTTCCTGGAGGTGAAGTTTTAGAGGAGAG
>DNPI01000216.1 GCA_003501525.1 Planctomycetota bacterium | reverse complement strand
TGTGATGGCGATTTTAAGTTCCACTTGGATCGATACAAATATGCTCAGCGCTATGAAGAGGTTAACCCTGAAAATCATCGTTCAAAGGCCTCTTCTTTTTTGCATCGTCTAAATCGAATGCTCACGCCTAATCCTTTTCTGTTCGGATTGCAGGCAAGCATGGTGGACATGGCAGTTGCTCCTTTTGTGCGGCAATTTGCTTTCGCTGACATTGATTGGTTCAAAGCTCAGGATTGGGAGCCCCTGACTAGCTGGTTGGAGTGCTTTTTAGATTCAGCCAGATTTCGGAGTGTCATGAGCAAATACTCCGTTTGGAACCCGGATGAACCAGAATTGGTTCTAGATTGGTCGAATTAGATGCCTTTGAGGAGTTCCCTCACTAGGCAACTGTTCTTGGCGTGCTATTAATCAGAACGGGCAGGTAAATCCTGTGCAGCTGGTAAATTAATACTGTGATGGACTTCCAACATTCCGCTGCTCGCGCGGGGGTAATTCTTGTACTTACCCTTTCCAATACGGCTTTATTGAGTGGTGCACAGGATCCCGGTCAGTCAGGTTTTGACAAAGAGGTTGAACCGCTACTGCAGAAGTATTGTGTCAGTTGCCATGGACCGGATAAAGCGAAGGCTCAGGTTCGCATTGATGCATTGACTGGTGATTTCAAGCCAGAGGAACTTGGGCAGTGGAATCTTGTGGTTGAGATGCTGGAACATGGCGATATGCCTCCCAAGAAGGCGGTG
Source organism: Planctomycetota bacterium (assembly GCA_003501525.1). Classification (GTDB taxonomy): domain Bacteria; phylum Planctomycetota; class UBA1135; order UBA1135; family UBA1135; genus UBA1135. The sequence goes on along the minus strand of DNPI01000216.1, from coordinate 2,206 downwards.
GCCCAACCGACGGAGGAAGAGCGGTTGCATCTCACTTCTTGGTTGAGTGCAGCGATAAACCAAGCAAAGCTTAGTCAGCGAGACATGAATGGCATGGTACGGCGATTAACTCGCGATCAATATCGTCGCACGTTGCGCGACCTCTTAAGTCTTCGGGAGGATTTGGGGAAAATCCTTCCAGTCGATGCCGTATCCAAAGATGGCTTTAGCAACAGTGCTCCCGACATGCAGCTTTCTCCGCTGCAGATGGAGTATTACTTCCAAATCGCCGAAGAAGCCCTCGACCTTTGCATCGTGGATGTAGACCAACCACCTACGGTGCAAAATTTCCGTATTGACTTGGGGGAAAACTGCAATCCAGACCCTTACAAAGAAAGGCTCATTCTCGGCGCAAACAGCAATTTAATGAGTACGTCTCATTTCTTGCTGACCGAGCTGGATATCCAAAAGCCTTTCCCGGTTATCCCTTTTCGGATGCGTAAAGAATATGACTTCATTGAGGGTTGGGAGGGCAATGCCACGGTGAGGGGGATGCGCAGCTATGACAATCTTGCTCACTCTGTGTTTTGTTGTTTCCGCGGTGCGGGAGGATATTCCAAAGGCCAGACTGCCTACGAAATTGTGAGCGATGGAGTACTTCTGCGGCCTTCGAAGCCGCTCTTAGGCGAATTTGGAGTGACGACTACCCACGGTCCTACTCCCAATTTTAAAATTTCTTTGCGAGAGTTGCCGCCTGCTGGAGATTTCAAAGTACATGTTGTTGCCTCTCGATATAGAGACCACATTACGCTTGCTCCTAAAACTCAGCCTACTTCGTATGACTTCGAGTCCAAATCTGTCTTTGAGCTTCGGCCCGGTCAGACCGAGATTGTGGTGCCAGATGCGGGTATCTACCAACTAGACGCTTACTACCAACCGGGTCTCAAGGCAGAGCGCGTTTATGCCAATCTAGGAGAGCAAATGTTTCTCCTCCCAGCGATTGGTGGGGCAGGGGCCGTTCCTAAAGAACTGCGCGTCAGCTTTCAAGAATCTCGTTGGATTGATGAACTCGAACTTAAGTTACCCGGAGAGAACCGCACTCTTAATCTCCAAGAAATTGAGTTGATGTTCGACGGCAGTAATAGAGCGGGAGAAGGGAGTATTACCGGATCTCCGCATTACCAAAATAGTCCAGATTGGGTATGGCAGAATTTAATCGATGGGGATCGTGACACCCTGGGGCATTCTGTGGACGGGACTCCCAACCCTTGGTTCAAAATCGATTTCGACCCGCCCATTCAAGTCGACGACGTTGTTATTTGGAATCGACCTCAGTTTGAAGGGCGGCTTGAAGGTGCCGTTCTGACTTTGGGTTACGAAGGGGATACTGTCCACCAGAAAAATTTTTCGTATGCGAAGGGCCCTCAGGCTAGAGGCCTTGCTGTACTTCGCCTGGATGGCGGTTTAATGCCCCTGGCGATTCCTGAAGGCAGTGAAGCGGAGGTTGATAAATTTGTTCTGCATCGGGTACCGGCCAATTCACCTGTTGCTCGAGAGTTCGTTAATTTTGAAGGCAAAAGCCCTTATCTAGGGGTTCATCTAGGATTTCGGCGTGATTGTGGCTCCTCTTTCGGGCCTGCTGGAGTCCCTCAATTGGTTACTTCAATTGAGCCGCAAACGTTTACCTTTTCAGGTGCCCTGAACGACTTTCCCAAGCCCGCCATGCTGGCTCCCAATCAAAATTATTTAGCAGGTGTTCGCGAAATAGGCATTCGCTCTCAATGGGTTGATGGGGAAGATATGCCTCGTTTAAGAATTCACTCCGTTGAGTTTGAGGGCCCTTTCTATGCGCAATGGCCACCAAAAACTCATAGTCAAATTTTCTTTGATTCACCGCACAAAGCCCAATCTCACCGGTACGCCCATGAAATCCTGACGCAGTTTCTTCCAAGGGCTTGGAGGCGTCCAGTAACCGAACAGGAGATTTCTTGGGCTCATCGTATTTGGCAGAAGGCTTTTGATGGGGGTGTTGATTTTGAAGAGAGCATGAAAGAGGCTCTACTCGCGGTGCTCACATCGCCTCAATTTCTCTTCCTTGTGGAAAAAAGCGAAGGACCGCAGCATGAATATCTCGATCCCTTTGAACTTGCTTCAAAGCTTTCGTTCTTCTTCTGGGGAACTCCACCAGATACTTGGTTGCTGGAATACGCAGCGTCAGATCGTTTGC
>DNPI01000072.1 GCA_003501525.1 Planctomycetota bacterium | reverse complement strand
CCGCCGCAACAAGATGACCGGCACCGCCGAGCAGATGCAGTACATCATGCGCGACGAGTCCATGCACCTGAACTTCGGCATCGACGTGATCAACCAGATCAAGATCGAAAACCCACACCTGTGGGACGCCGCCATGAAGGACGAAGCGACCCAGATGATCCTTCAGGGTACGCAGCTCGAAATCGAATACGCCCGCGACACCATGCCCCGTGGCGTCCTCGGCATGAACGCCTCGATGATGGAGGACTACCTCAAGTTCATCGCCAACCGTCGCCTGACGCAGATTGGGTTGAAGGAAGAGTACCCGGGTACTACCAACCCCTTCCCATGGATGAGCGAAATCATGGACCTGAAGAAGGAGAAGAACTTCTTCGAGACGCGGGTTATTGAGTATCAGACTGGTGGGGCGTTGAGCTGGGATTGATTTAGACAGCAACAACCGAGAGACAAAGCGCTTTACCTGAAATGGAGTTTGGGGCAGCGATTAAATAAAGCCCCGCCTTGTGCGGGGCTTTTTTTGGAGCAACCATGCAAATCACCGGTCATCTTACGTTTTTTAATATCAACTCCTGCGGCATCTATCGTTACGCGGGAAAAGACCCTATCTCTTGCCTGCCGAAAGAGCTCTTTGCACTCATCAGAAGCTGGCGAACTACAGTCGACTTTGAAAACTCTTTGCCTTGGTCTCCCAAAAAGAATAAGCCGCAATGCAGACTTCGAGAAATATATAAAAGCTCGACCAATGGAGACTACATCTTAACTCTTTGGAAAAGCGACTCTGACTCAACTGGCCAATCTGTCGGAGTAGTAGAAGGCGAAGGCACGGTAATCACCAGGTCAGATAAGCATCTAGGCAAAACAGTAATTTGGGGAAAGCCTTGCTATTACTGGGTTATCCCAGAATACAATCTAATCGCTTCAATAAAATTCGAGCACTCAAGAACTGACTCAGAGCTATTCCAAGACTGGATAGCTAGCGTCATCAATAATCGAATTGAAATTCCCGGCTCGACAAAGAAGACAACGAATAACGGATACACCCAATTTGTGCGAACTGATGACGCTAAGGAGGGTGACAGCGCCATAATAAAAACCACCTTCCGATTTGACATGAGCATGAAAAGCATTAAGACAAACGATGCCCGCCTGCAAGAACTATCACAAAACACTACGCACATAATTCGAAAGGAACGAATAGAGCTAACTGAAATTGATGATAGACCTGAGATTCTTAAGTTACTCGGCCGTATCCCCCAAGCTTTTACCAAAACCCCGAATGAGCAAAACAAACTTCAGCGCAAAGTCGAAATAAAAATTGAGGCCCAGCCTACACCTGAAGAGATAAAAAACATCATTGAGAGCTGCTCATTGGAAATAACACCCGACGACCGGGAGTTTACTAATGTCGGCTTTATCACTAAGCGCGGCGGCATAAAATGGGCCGACGAGTTCAGAATGACCGAAAGCATCTTCATGGATGACCTTGGCCATAAAATCCTTCCAAGCGACGTTCTTTATGCAAAGCTCGCACTCGAACGAGAAAAATACCTAAATCCAATTATCGCTGAGATGGCCAGAGAAGCATTACTCAACCCAGATGCTACCCAAGACGGAGACGAAGGATCAGGGGAGGCCCAAAGTGCTTAAACTCATACTATCTTTGATTCTCCCGATCACGATAGGAATTCTTATATACAAGTTCGGAATAAATTTCTCAACCACAGGGATACAAAAGACCTCCGACATAACTCTGTCCATCTCCGGAATGATATTTACCATAATGGGAGTATGGATAGCGTTCATTTATCCAAACGCAATTTTGAGATTAAAAAGCAATAAACTGGAGCCCGCAGACTTCACCGAAAACCAAGAAGAAAAGGAGCGGCTAGGACGAATTGTGGGTGCGATCGTTCAATCATCCCTAGTGGCCATAGCAATTCTAGTAGCAAACCTAGCGAGTGCAGTCATTGAGAATCCGCATCAGCATACCGCGACACCCGCTATAGCAGCCATAATAATTTCTGCAGCAATACTGCAAGTCGAAGGGATTATGCAAGTTATCCGCTCGAACATTGATTTTCTAAGCGACCTCCACAGCAAGTCGTCAAGGAAGAAGACAGAGCAACAACTTTAGGGTAAAAGGGATAGGTTTTTTCGATTGCTGGCTCGCCGCCCGCCTGCACGCTTTCCTCTGCCCCGCCACCAGCGAGGTAGCTGGAATTGACGCGTTGGAAAGGCTTGCCGTTTTCGACGCTACGCTCCTTCACGGCCTAGTGTGATAGTGGAAAAAAGAGGTAAAAGTGGAAAGAATTTTAGATCTTGTCAAAGAAGGCTCAACATCAACAATTGCATTGACCGCCATTTTAGTAATTGGAGCCTTACTTAAACTATTAAAAGGGGCCTTCGATTTTCACTATGATTACTTTACTCGAAGGCAGCTACAAAGAGCGCTTGAACTGATAAAAGATACCGAACCTGAGAGTTCACTTCATCTTTTTCTCAAAGAGCTCATATACAGCGAAAAATTTAAAGTGGTCACGGGAGTACGCACCGATACAAAACGCGCTACTGCATTGATGACGCTATGCGCAAATGGGCTTTTGCCAGCGCATGAGATCCGAAAAATTCACAAATACGTCAAAACAAACCTAGAAGACTCCATTTACATTCAAATCCCGATGTTTGACCGTTTTTTCGCGATATTTTCTATAGTATCGGCACTAACGACGCTCGGCTATGGCGCACTTATTTCAATCATCCTGACAACCACAAACAGCCCTGCAGCGATGGCGGCAGGATTTGCCATTCTTTTAGGGGCTATCGTCGCTTCCGCTCTAATGGCTAGCGATTTTAGAAAAGTCAAAATAGCAAAGCAGTTACAGCGCACCCTCGCTAACAAAACAATAACTGCTGGTTCTCGTTATGAGTGAAGGGCGGACAGATATAGCAAGTAGCGGAATAGAACAGGGAGAGATTTTTTCTAGCCGTACCGCTCATATTTCCGCCACGCTGTCTTCCGCCCCGCCGACAGGTTTCGCCTTGCACGGCGAGTCACTTTCTCTTGTCTAGCCAAGAGAAAGCAACCAAAGAGAAGGCCACCCCGACATCCGGGTCTGGCCTTCTACGAGACTCCCCCTCGCTCCGGTGCTGCTCCGGGGGCCGGCACGAAGGGATGTCCCTGTCCCTTCGCTCCTCGCTCGGCGTCCATGCCTCGCGAACCCTACGCAGCCCCTTCACTCGGCCTCGTGACGTGGAGCGGAGTCCGCGCCGCCTTCTAATCTTTTGGTTCATTTGTTTCTTCTGCACGAACCGACAAGCGACACCAACCGCCCCTTTCAGAAGGGTGAACGGAATCGTCGTGGAAGGGGTTGAGCGGCATGGATGCCGCGAGAGCCGCGATGGGCAAGGGATGGCCCTTCGCGGCGTGCCTCTGAAGCGGCGATGGAGCGAACGAACCCGGAGCGAAGCGCAGGGCCGGATGCAGGGGAAGACCTTTTGGTTACTTTTGTGGCGACTGACAAAAGTGACCCGCCCAGCAGGGCGGAACCACAGCGTCAGCGAGGTAGCCTGGGAGAAAAAAGGGGACAGATTTATTTTCCTGCCTCAAATCGCTCGCATTTCCGGCACGCTTTCCTCGGCCCCGCCGACAGGTTTCGCCTTTCAAGGCGAGTCACTTTCTCTTGTCTGGCCAAGAGAAAGTAACCAAATAGAAGGCCACCCCAACATCCGGGTCTGGCCTGCGGCCAGACTTCCTTCGTTCGGTGCCCTACGGGGGCTGGCTTACGGGGCATCCTAGCGAGGTAGCCTGGAAATGACGCGTCGGCGGTGTGAGTGGCGTGATGGCGTAGTAGGGTGGAGAACACTTTCTAATCCACCAATACGTGTTTCGGAGCTAAATACCTCCCGGCTGGAAGCCATCGGCCGCTGCATCATCCATCTCGCGAAACAAGCCGTACGTTGGCACGCAGGCGCATTGGCCTCCCCTCGCATAGACTGACATCCCAACGCACAGCGAATCGCAGGAGGCAAGAATGGATATGGGCATGTATGGCTACGGTGGATGGCACGGCTGGGGACTTCTGGTGATGGTGATCGTCTTCATTGTTCCCCTGTGGAAGATCCTGACCAAGGCGGGCTTCAACGGGGCCTGGTCTCTGCTGACATTTATCCCGATGGTCAACATCATCGCCCTCTGGGTGTTTGCCTTCAGCAAATGGCCGAAGGAACGCCGGGACTGAGGAACAGCGAGGTAGCCTGGATGTGACTCGTGGAAAAGGCTCCGCCGTTTTC
>DNPI01000045.1:2498-3113 GCA_003501525.1 Planctomycetota bacterium | reverse complement strand
TGTGGACAAGGACGGGAATCCAATCCCTGCGTATCTCACGCTCCGAAAGCACATCCGCAAGAACAAGCTGAACTTTCCAGTCATGATTGACTCCGGAAATGTTCTGGCCGACCGTTTTCAAGCGACCGCCACTCCACATTGCTACGTAATCGATGAGAAAGGCATTCTTCGCTATGCCGGCGCAATCGACGATGACCCACGCGGCAAAAAAGATGCGGATGACCGCATAGACTACGTAGAAGTAGCTGTCGATGCTGTCCTCACCGGCACCCCAATTACCCATACCACAACCAAGGCCTATGGATGCTCAATCAAGAGAGTGCCAAAGTCAGAAAAAAAATCGGCAGAGCTCAATTTCCGAGAAGGGTCTTGCTGCGACCGAGCGGCCAAGCGGCAGAGCGTGTGCACCCACCCCTGCTGCAAGACTGCAGCAAGTAAGGGGAAGATTTGCGTGCAGTGCAACTAAGACTCGGCTTTTTGCTTTTCGTTGCAGCAGCCTGCGCTCAGCCGGAAGATTCAAAGACATACGCACCAGTCGATACACAGGCATTAACAAGTTACATAAGAGAATCGCGCACGAAGCCACTTGTGGTTAATTTCTGGGCAACTTGGTGT
>DNPI01000045.1:0-2193 GCA_003501525.1 Planctomycetota bacterium | reverse complement strand
TTTCTGGGCAACTTGGTGTGCACCCTGCGTAGAAGAAATGCCGGATTTTGCCTTAGCATCCAAAGAAGCTGATAGGCACGGCGTTGAGACCGTGACGATTTCGTTTGACCTAATGGTCCCGGAGGTCGATTTCAAGGCGATTCGGCAGCGCGTCGCAAATCTGCAAAAAGATTGGGTAAAACCCTTGCTGGTTTTCTATTTTGACGAACCGGACTACCACGCGATCGGAGAAGCCTTTGACCTTCCCGGTCCCATCCCCCTAACCATTGCCTTCGACGCAACGGGCACTGAAATTGATCGCATAGAAGTGAAAGCCAGCAGGGAAGGCTTTAAACGCCTTTTTGCGGCTGCTCGGAATTCCCTCCCGAAACAATAGCCGCAACTCGAAGGACTCCTTCCTCTGAGGAGGGGAACAGGTTTAGCTTGCTTGGCCCACCGGACAGGACCCAGGCCACCGCTGCAGCCCCAGCTGGCTCCACCGGCCAATCAGCCTTACTTTGCAAATCGCGTTGAGTTTCAAAGATTGGGTCGTCCGTAAGGCTTTCCATGTAAACTTCTCCGGTAGACAGGATTTCCCAATTCCGTTTGCCGCCGACAAGTGGGCATAAACCCTGCACGTCCGTGTTTATCTCACCCAAGACAATCGGCTCTCCAGCGTTGATAGACATTGCCATGCCGCGCGCGCCGCGTGGCTCAACTCCCACAATAGGAACTGGGCGACCACAGGCCGCCTCGAGACCCAACAAGACACCGGAAGCAAGTCCTCCGCCACCAACGGGGACTACCACGCAATCCACCTCCGGCCAGTCTTCTCCTATTTCAACGCCTACAGTCGAAGCACCTTCAATTGTTCGCCAGGAATCGTACGGATGAACAAGAGTCGCTCCGCGGGAAACAGCTTCGCTGCACGCCTCTTCGGCTAACTGGCGTGTGGGGCAAACCACCGCTTTAGCCCCCTCTGCTCGAATGGCATCGATTTTATTTGGATACGCATCAGCCGGTAGGAATATGGACGCGTCAACTCCGGCTTTCCGCGACGCCCACGCCAGAGCTCGCCCATGGTTCCCGGAAGAGCAGGCCACCACGCCTGCTTCTCTCTCACCTTCGCTCATCAGTGAAATTTGATTTACAGCACCTCTTGCCTTAAACGACCCTGTTTCCTGAAGGCACTCGAGCTTTAAACGCAACTCAATCCGATTATCGGGCACTCCCCACGGAAGCAGGGGCGTGCGATTAACGGCTCCCGATATCCGCTTCGCCGTTTCGCATGGATTAATGCTCACGGATTTGGAACTCGATACAACTTCCGCAGACGCACCAACTCCATCTTCAGTTTTTCCGACACATCCCTATAGGTTCCTCCCCCGATAATTTGCTCATCCGAGTCGTACTGACTCGTGACCTCATGTGGATCTCGCAAAAGGTCAAAAAGCTCCCACTCGTTTGACTCCGGCCAACGAATCAGTTTCCATTCGGCAGTCCTCACTCCATAGTGCGCCGCAACGTTATGAGTCGGTTCTCCTGTGTATTCGTAATAAATCGAGGGTCTCCATTTCTCGGGCACCTCACCCCTGAGCAGCGGAAGAAGGCTTTCACCTTGAATGTCGTGGGGGATAATTGTGTCCGCAATATCGAGAAAGGTTGGTGCGAAGTCCAAATTTTGAACCATATTCCCGTTTCTAGTTCCCTCTGGAATTACCCCGGGCCAGCGCATCACCAAGGGAATCTGCAGCGCGGGGTCATTCATAAATCGCTTGTCATACCAACCGTTCTCGCCGAGGAAAAACCCCTGGTCCGAGCTATAAATCACCAAGGTATTCTCTGCTAAACCCAATTCTTCTAAAGAAGCCAGGACGCGGCCCACTTGAGTATCGACTCCAGCAATGCAACGTAGGTAATCCTTCAGATAGCGCTGAAATTTCCACTTCACTAGATCTTCCCCCTGCAAGTTGGACTCCCGAAAAGATGCGTTTCTGGGTTCATAAATAGCATCCCACTGCTTCAACTCATCGGGGGACATTCTGCCCCTCAGGCCAGCAACTGCCCTGTCGGGGCCGGTTAACTTCACATCCGCTTCTAAAGGGGGAACCTTTAGGTCATACCATTCCCAAAGGTGCTTCGCGATTGTCATCTCCTGCTCTTTTGCTGCAATACCACGTGCCGCATGATCCGCAAATAGAGTCGGCGGTATCG
>DNPI01000058.1 GCA_003501525.1 Planctomycetota bacterium | reverse complement strand
TGTTTGTAGCCAACCACCTGTAAGAGGTGATAGCCATATTTGGTAAGAAAGGGGCCATGGAGTTGGTTGATTGGCCCGCTGTGAGCTAATCGGTCGAAAGGCTGAACCGCTACTTCGCGTCCAAAGGTATAGCGGCCATCTGCTGTTGGGGCTTCAGAGTCATCGCTGTAATGTGCAACGACATCTTCGAATTTTCCCTTTCCTTGCAGCTTTTCCATAGCTTCTCTGCATCTGGTTTCCATTGCAGCAATATCGGGGCTGCATGCTGCCTGCATCGCTTTTAGGGGGACAAGCGCATTGAAGGCATCGCGCAGGAGGACGCCCTCGGATCCTGGACGAAAAGTCTGATAATAAGCCACTAGTTGATTGAGTTCGCTTGTTCGAACAGGGATGCCGTCTATGTCGGCGATAATTCGGTCGGTGAGAAATAAGGGGTTCGCACGGGTAGAAATAATGCGTGGCTCGTCTCGACTCGGAGTAGTGGTCGGAGGATTGCTTCGAGAATTACCTAGTTGAAGGGGCGGTTGGCTTTGTGCTTTTGCCTTGGTGCCAGCTGGAACGATTACCGGTATTGCCCCCCCGCGTTCACGATTGCGATCGGTCCCTCCTTTTTGTGGGTTTTCCTGCCCAGGGAGTGTGGATGAAAGGAGACAGGCGTAAAAGAATGTGGCAGAGAAAAATTTCACAAAAGTAGTTTAGTCAGAGTTGTTTCTTTTCTTGAAAAACTCTCTCATGCTTCCGTGGAATCTTTCGAGGTCTTTGTGTCCTGATGCCTCTGTGTGGTCTTGTTTTTGTGGTGTCTTGATCGCTCTACGAAAAACTTCCCATGGAGTTAGCGTTGGTACCCCTCCACCAATCAATATGGCCTGGAGTAACTCCATTCGCCCCATCCAGCCAACATAGATAGTAAGGACTAAGGCTAGGAGGAACCAGCCGCCTAGGAAACCTGCGATTAGTGTTCCAAGAGCAATAGTGTTGCCTACAGAGAGGGCAGCGCGAGTGGCATCAGGGAGTGGAGAATTTCTTGCTAGCCAAGCGCGGAGAATCCTGCCCCCGTCCAGTGGGAAAGCGGGAGCGAGGTTGCAGAGCCCTAAGAGTAGGTTAATCCAGAACAGTGCTGTAGTTGCATGTCCGGCAGGCAAGACAAGTGCAAACCCGGCTAGAGCGAGATTCGCTGCAGGGCCAGCAAGGGCCACAGGGCCTTCAATTTGAGGCCTGTTAGACATTCCTTCCATTCTGGCCATCCCTCCGAGAGGCCCTACGGTGATATCGAGGACTCTTAAGCCAAATCGGCGCGCCAACAGAGCATGAGCTAATTCATGAGCTACGAGAGAAAACCCAAGGAGAGCGAAGAGCAGGGCAGTCCACCCTACCCGCCCTTCCTCAGAGCCTGCTGCTCGCGCAATTACGAGAAGTGTTAATAACACCACAGCCGGAACAACTCGGAAGGGAATTCCAAAAAGTTGCCCTACTTTTAGCGGGCGAATTAAGAAACTAAGCACGTGGTGAGTGTAGCCCGCTTGCCTCTGAACAATTCGAGGATAGCCTGGAGAGGAAATGTTTCGGTTGTTGACACTGCTCTTCTTTGTTTCCGCGCCTCCGGCTTTTGGTCAAATTTTTGCTTTGGAGCTTTTGGATGAAAAGTTGTTTTCGAAGAATCCTAAGTTGACTGTTGAGCTGGATGGCAAAAAAACGTTTCTTGTTGAAGCTGGGTTGGGAGTTGTTTGGAAGTCTGAAGGAAACCGCGTGGTGTATACAGGGAATGGGGACAATTGGTTTTATGTCTTAGACCCCGCCGCCCCCTCTGCGATTCCTTATCGGAAAGTAAAGGGCCAGCTTGAATCCGACCGTAAATACCGGAAAAGGCATTTGAGGGTTCATGGGACAAAGATTGAAAAAATTCGAGTGCATAATCGGGAGGAGAATCTGACTACCCTTGCGAGAGAATTTAAGCGTAGGCAGGTGGAGATTGAGAGGCTTGGAGGCCTTCGTGACGATGAGCCTAGAAGAAGCCGTAGTTGGCTGGCTCTACACAGGCAGATGATTAAAGGATGCTCTGCTCTTGAGCAGTGGTTGACGTCTAATGGGTTTTATCTTGAATCTCGTGATTGGAGGACGCGGATTCGAAAAGAGGCCAAGAGAGCTGATGCCGCTATGGAAGACCGCTTGCAACAGGCTCTTGACTCGGTGACTTTGCTTCCGGTCCCTGAAGACCTTACAGCTCTTGCTGCGGCACTTTCTCAAGGTGAACTTGTGTTTAGGGCTCAAGGCAGTCAGCATTTCAAAGTGACTTATCCGGAAGAGATTCCGGATGAACGGATTCGCCAATCTTTGCTGCTTGCTGAGGAAGCTTTGGATGGATTTAGAGCCTCTTTGGTCGACCCTTGGGTTGGGGAAGATTTCCCTGATCGTATTCCTGACGGTGTTTTTCAGGAGTTCTTTTTTGGACCTGATGACATTGCCAAGCACGAGAAATTCTTGACTGAGCACTTTGGGCTTAGCTGGGGGCGACGCAAAGAAGATATGAAGCGTTTTGCTGGCCATGTGTTTAAAAGGCCAAGGTCGCCTCGGTTGTTGGAATATTGGCGTCTTACACATGATGATAGTGCTTATCTGAACGGGATCGTTTTACACCGATTAGGTCATGCCCTTGCTGAAATCCACTATGGGCTAACAAAAGCTACGGTGCCTCAGGACTGGCTTGAGGAGGCTGTCGGTTTCTTCCTTTCTTTTGAACTATTGGGTCGAAATTCTGTGACTTGCTCGAAATTTGAACCTCCAAAGGCTGAGGGTGGGACGGGAGTGGGAGGAAGCCGGGAAGAGAAAACAGAGAGAAAGACAGGGTCAGAAATGCGAGGGCTCCGAGAGGTGATGGCGGAGGTCGCTCAAGTTGGCCCTCCAGTTGATCGTCTTGCTGTTACGGAGCTTTTCGATTTTGAAAGCCCAGATATTGCTAAAGCTTGGGCTTTTTTCGAATTTTTGGCTCGTCAAGGTGGCTTAGAAGGTCAGCTTTGGCTTAGAGCATGTGGGGATGCAGCATCGGCAGCAAAAGGCGAGCCTGGTTCTTTTTTGGCGTTGTGGCGCCAAGCTGCCAAGGAAAGTTTTGGTTTAGAGGGAGACGTTATTACTTCCTTGGAAAAGCAGTGGCAGGCGTGGATAGCTCGGGCGTACCCAAGTCCTTAGAACTGCGAGCCGAAGAGCATGGCTGCGAAGGAGCTCACGGGCTGTGCTTCTCGTGCATCCTCTAGCTGCCGATTGAGAGCATTCAGAGCAGCAAGGAATTCTTTGTATGGGGCCTCTTCGTTGACGAATTTCCCAAGACTTCCTTCGCCGGCTCTAACTTTAGAGGTAAGGGCACGTAAATCAGCAAGAAAGGCTCGAGCATCGGTGGCCAGTTTTTCATCGGTAGCCACCATTCCCAGGAGTCCTTTACCAGATCTTGCATCGAGTAGCATTTGTTGGAGATGGCCTGAAGCTCTGCTGAAGTTGTCAATTAGGATTAAGCTGTTTTCCCTAAGGTTTGGATCAGTGAGAAACGCCCCAAGGGCGCCACGTCCTTCGTTGAGGTCATCTGCAATCAGTGCCAAATCTGTCATGGCAGCTGCTCCATCGGAAAGTAGAGTGGTTAATTGTTTCCGTATTTTTTCATCTGACGCTAACAGGCCAAGCGCGCCCTTTCCGGCTTGAATGTCCTCCCCAATTGCCCGTACTGAATTCAGGATGCTTTCAACATCCTGAAGCATTGCGGGGTCGTGCAGCAGGGAGCCCAAGAGGCCATCGCCTCGAGCCAACCCTCGGGAAGCTGCTCTTATGTTCTCTACAATCTCATCTACAGCTTCTCGGTTTTCTGCTACGAGTTCGCCTAAAGCGGCAAGAGTAGATATTCCTAATCGCCCGGAAAGAATAGTGCCAGGGGGGATAGTCGGGGAAGGCGGAATCCCGGGGTCAATTTCTACGACTCGCCCTCCGAGTAGAGTGAATTCGCTAATGCGGATGTTGTAGTTCTGATAGAAGGTGATAGAGCTTTCCATTTCCAAATCGACTCCAATGCGTCTATCTGGCATTTCATCTGGGAGCCAGCGAACGGCTAGCACCGACCCTGCTTGGCGACCACTTACGAGTACGGAATCGCCCTCTCTCAAGCCAGCAGCGTCGGCAAAGCGAACTTCAAGGACAGGACGTGAATCCAGTGAAAAACCAGTCAGAACCACCGTTGCATAGAGGAGAGTCGCGACTGAACCGAAAAAAACTACTCCAAGGAGAAAGTCCTTTTTGGGGGTAGTTGAGTTGAATTTCATTGGGCAATGCCGAGCAGCGAGCGGACTCTGGGATGGTTCGAGGCTAGCACCTCTGGGAGAGGGGCATCCAGGAGGATACGGCCTTGCTCGAATACAGCGATTCGGTCGCCCAGTTTAGTGGCACAATCCAGAGAGTGCGTGACTGTTAGGGTCGTAGGTTTGATTTCTTGTTTTAATCGATTCAGGAGATGAAGAATGTCAGTTGTCATTTCAGGGTCCAATCCTGCCTCTGGCTCGTCGTAGAGAATGATGCGAGGTTCCGTGACAAGAGCTCTTGCCAGTCCTACGCGTTTTTGCATTCCTCCCGAAAGCTGCGAGGGAAACTTATTTATCGCTTCTAACAGACGAACTTGCTCGAGCACTTTCCCGACTTTTTCTCGGATTTCTTTTTCTTTAAAGTTTGTGCATTCTCGTAGTGGGAGCGCGACATTCTCAAATACGTTTAGCCAATTGATTAGTGCCGCGTGTTGGAAGAGATATCCCATGTCTTTACGCAGTGCGGAGAGTTCATTCCTGTCTAAGCGTTGAATGGGCCTCCCTTCCACCTTAACTTCACCTTTGTCTGGACTCAGGAGTCCCACAATATGGCGAAGAATGACGCTTTTTCCAGCTCCTGACGGCCCCATCAACACCACTGATTCACCTTCTCTGATGTGGAGATCTATTCCTCGGAGGATTTCTTGACCGCCGAGGCTTTTATGGACTTGGGTTAATTGAATCAATGCCAGATGATTCTCCCCATAAGGAAATTAAGAACAATGATGACTATAAAGGCATCTCGCACCGCTGCTCGGGTTGTCAGGCCTACGCCAGCAGCACCATTTCGGGCAGTAAGACCTTGAGCGCAGCCAATGACGGCAATTGCAAATCCGAAGACTATTGATTTAGCTAAACCACCGT
>DNPI01000011.1 GCA_003501525.1 Planctomycetota bacterium | reverse complement strand
GCTCAGGATTTGGGACATGTAATAACTGGTCGCGCCTTCACCGCCGTTAGCTTCAATTGTTCCATCCAAGAAAAAGTCATTGCCCGCCTGGATTTGGCATGCGCCGCCTCCGGCCCCGCCTCCTCCACCGTCACAGTTTCTATATGTTTCAATGCCAGGATTTGCGACTCCGGGTCCATCATTGTTCGCAGAGCCATGCATGCTAGAGCCAGCTCCACCACCACCAGAGCCACCTCGTAGCAAAGACTGGCTGGGGTCTAATGTTTCGATTCCGGAGACAATACTCGGGTCAAATCCACCGGCAGCGGCATCTCGCACTTCTTGCGTCCCAGGATTCGTCAGAACTTCAAAATAGTTCCACACATAGAGATCTTCCAAACCTTCGTCATCTCTTCCATTAAATTCGAAAACCCGACGATTGGTTGCTGTATCAATATCTGGAATGCGATCAAGCCCTCCAGAATTATTGTGAAAGGGTTGCCCCAAAGGATTCACACTTGGAACAGTCGTGCTCCCGAATGTGAAATTCGAAACATAAAATTCACCCTTACCGCCCAAAGTCCAGTAGCTGCCTCCCCCTCCTCCGCGAGAACGGTGAATGGCATATAGATCAACACTGGAACCGAATCCTGTTTGATAATGCGACCGAATAGGCTCCGTACTTGAAAAGAAACCTCCCGGAAATGCTGCATCAGCATTCCATGGAATCACATTGCTTAAAGGAGGCCAAGCCCAAGACCCCATCCCTGAACCATTCTGCCAATCAACAAGGATGTCCGAGGCAGAGGACCTAGGGCGACCCGATGCTGGAATGTTGCCAATCCCATTCCCGTTAAAGCCATCAACTCCATCAAATTCGACGGGCGATTCACTACCAAGCCCATCTACAAACCGCGCTGGATCAGCTGCTGGGCCTCCTTGCCAAGATTGCGCCCACCCATCCAGGCTGCCATCAAAATACCAAGGATCCGCTGGAAGCTGCTTATAAGCCCTGTACCAAGCATCGCCACCTCTGCCACCATCCCCACCACTCAGCTTGCCAATTCCAGGAAATCCTCCCACTGCATCATCAAGGCTTCCAGAATAAGTTTGGTTTTCGAATTGCCCTGCTCCAGCTTTGAAGAGCTCGGTTGTCGGCATATATTTGCCAAGATTAAAAGGCCCATCGGCCTCTGAACTGTTAATCGGGTCGCTTTGAACAATCGGGTCAGGTTGCGCCGCATCACCACTCACATCCAAAGACGCAGAAGGACCTATAGATATCCGACCTCGGGAAAAAATCCGCAGAGGATTTCCACCTGTCCCACTCAATGTCGAAGTTCCAGCCATCGAGACTTCGCTGTACGGGAAAACACCTCCCGCTATCGAAACATCTTGGGCCGATTCGGCCCCTTCATCCCACAAAACACCAGAGGCGATTTGCGTCGAGTCTGTATCCAAGGAAATCTCGTCAAGATCCGAAACATAAAGAGGCCCAAGGACTCCGGAACCACCACCAACATGAACAGCCTCTCCGTCTACAACCGCGTATGAACTATCCAAAACGCCTGGGGAGGCCCCCCAGAGGCCTTCACCTGAAGCCGCTTCATCGAGCCAAGCAGCATTTGTGAAATCCTCTTCAAAAATTCCTGCCTGAGAACCCGTAACCGGCAAAGGAAGGACATGTTCACCACTGTTCACAAGTAGATTTCCAGCCAAATCTGCAATCTGAGCGTCCAGCGTAAGCCGCAGATACCGATTTGTACTAATAACACCTGGATAAGCATTGTCCGCGACAAAGGTCATCCGAGTTTGAAGTAAATTCTGATCTAGTTCGACAGACCACAAACCCTGCACAGGGATCTCAAGGACATTCCCTTGCCCATCATCATCCACGAGTGTGAGGAAGACGGTTGTACTCGTCCCCGTAGTAGGGTCAACAAGCTGATACTTTTGCATCAAATCACCGAAGGTCAACACAACATCAAAATCTTGAGCCGCCGGAGGAGCTGCTTCATTAGGAGTCCAGGTAACCGCAGGAGCTCCTGGAACCTGATCCATCAAACCAGAGGTAGTGACGGTGCACAAAATAGGTGTTGTATTGGGCGCACCTTGCGTAGATTTAACAACCGTGGATTCATTGGGAGATGAATAAAGCTGCAACTGATAACTTGCCCCTTCATCAAAGCCAAACTGGACCCCGAATCCGGATTCGACTAGGGCCGGACGCAAAATGACCTTATTGTCGCTGACAATAAAATTAACCGCGGGCGCGGAGCCATTTGAAAGGTCAATAATCTGGATTGTCCCCGAGTGCACCGACGAGGGATCCACTGGCCGTGTAAAGGTCAGGACAATCTCCTGGTTCGTAGCAATAGAACTAATCGAACAATTACTCCCACCACCGCAGCCCAAGGAGCAAGAATCAATACCAAAATCTTGTCCGCTTCCAATACCTGAACCTGCACTAGCTGTGGAATCGTTGTCGAAACAACTCACAAAACCCGCAGCAAGAACGAGCAAGGCAAGGGGGGCTCGAAGTCTTAGAATGTCCAACATCAAAAATTGTGCGATAGGAAACAGTCTTTCCTACAGGGAAACGCACCGAATCCATGAAAGTCTAGCACAGTAAAGGCCATGGGCTACAAGACTTACAGGCAAGAGAAAGGAGATCAGTCGACCTCCTTGCGGATTACATGTGTGGCCTTTTCATGCGCTTTGCTGTGTTTTTTCCTACCACCACCAAGCAATTATCCGAAATCACTCCCGCTAAGCACTTTCCCCACAGGAGTTTCTTACGCCCTCCTTGGAAAACACAAATTTACAGGCTCCAGCCTCTTCGCTCTCTGCCGCATACACGCCGCACGCTCGAATGCAGCAGACACCTCCGAAAGAGCTGACGAAGAAGCACTCCGGGCAGCTCTTTGCGCCTCAACCCTCCCATTACTTGAGGAGTCCCTTGGGTTCCCGTGGGCGGAATGGATACAAGAAATGAGTGGCCCTCACCCCGCGTTAGCGACTCAGATATTGAAATCGGCGTCAAGAGTTCCGGGGCTAGACGCTCTTAGTCTAGCTCGATTATTTTCTAGAAAGGATGTACCTCCTGGATTGAGGATTGAAGGGCATCGCATGATGTGGGCACTAAACCCTGCAGAAGCTTTTCAAAAAGGGCGACAGATTATTCGAGAAGAGAAACCGCGAGCGCAGCATCAATTCCCTGGCCTTTATGTTGAAAACATCCTCCTGCCACAAAAAAGCTTGGAGGTGACAACGCTTTTGGAAGAAGCTGCGGCATCACCAACGCTTTCGAGCTGGGGCCGCGTGCAAGCGATTCGGGAACTTGCTCGTCGCAGCATTAGCCGTGAAATCGGGGGACTTTTTCTAACAATATTCCTGTCAGAGGAGAGAGACTTAACTGTTCGCAAAGAAGCTCTTCTCGCACTCATGGCAATCGACCCAGACTCAGGAGAGGAAATTCTCCTGACACGCATGCCCTCTCGCTCAGTCAGACCTATTCTCCACGCTTTCATGGCGGAGCTCAGAGAGGAACACGGGCTGCCGCCTTTACCCAAGCGCTAAATGGCCCTTTTCGACAGTCACTGCCATCTTGTTTTCGACCCAGAAAACCACTCGCCTCAAGAGCAGCTGGAGAGAGCGAGGGAAATGGACGTTGGAATGATGCTCTGCGTCGCCGTGGACTTGGAGAGTGCCATTGCTTGCCGTTTACTCGCAGAACAGGAACCCGACGTTTTGGCATCGGTAGGAATACATCCGAACGACTGCGGGCCACAGGGCAATTTAAGCGAAAGATTAGAGGCACTCAAGAATCTTGCGCAAACGGGAGGATGGGCTGCAATAGGAGAAACTGGAATGGATTTTTATCGAGACAACACACCTCCAGACATCCAAGAAAAATCGTTCCGAAGTCACTTAGACCTCGCCAAAGAATTAGCTCTTCCTATCATCATTCACTGCCGACATGCTGCCTCAAAAGTCCTGGACATCCTTCGCGATCAAAACCGTACTGTTCAGGGTGTTATGCATTGCTGGTCAGAAGACCCCAAGTTTGTGAAGCCGATACTTGATATCGGCCTACATTTCAGCTTTGCCGGCAATGTAACCTACCCAAAAGCAGATCTTATTAGAGAATCTGCAAGGCTCATACCCAGCGAGCGACTTCTTATAGAAACAGACGCTCCTTTTCTTGCTCCCCAGCCAGTTCGAGGGCAAAAGAATGAGCCTGCGCATATTCACCACACGTTGGAGGCTATTGCCGAGATTAGAGGAGAAACTCGAGAAACCCTCGAACAATCTACTTGGAAGGCCGCAGAGTCTTTGTTTTCCGCCGGTTAAGGTGTCACGAATAGACGCTCAACTTCTCCCGCCGCATACCGCAGAGAAAATTCATACCTCCCGCCATAACCCTGTGGGGTGGGCACGGCCTTACATCCCACAAGACTGCCACTCCTATCTATCCAATCCATAAATCGATAACCACCTCGCACGACGCTCCCGTCGGGGCCGGAGCGAAAAGAAACCGGCGCAAGCGGAAGTCGAAAATTAGGTTTTGATGCAGCACGCATCGGCGGTGCCTCGCGAGTAAAGCGGGCAAGGGGAACCGCTGCACCCTCTTCTGCAATCCAAATGTGTTGTCCCGTATGGATTGTCCGCAACATTTTCTCCGCAACTCTTTCGTTCAATTCCAGCCGAGGAACAAGAAGTGGCGGAAAAAAAACCCACGCACATAAAGAGGTTAAAGCAACAAATACGAGTAGCTCCGTCAGGCTAAATGCAGCCCGCTTACTCTTCGGCATCCTCGCTCCCCATTTGGGCTACAACTTCATCCTGCAAATGAGACGGCACTTGGTCATAGCGGCCAAACTCCATCGTAAAGCTCCCTTCACCATGCGTCATAGAGCGCAAAGGAGTGCTGTAAGTCTGCATTTCCACTAGTGGCACTTCAGCCTGAATGACCTGAAAATCCCCCTCCACTTCCATTCCCAAAATCTGACCACGTCGGTTGTTGAGGTTACCGCTAACATCACCGAAAAAACGACTCGGGACAGAAATCTCTACAGTCATTATCGGTTCCAAAAGGATAGGGTTTGCCTTCATGAAGGCATCCTTAAGAGCCCGACCACCAGCCATTTTGAACGAATTTTCATCGGAATCGACAGCGTGGTGCTTGCCATCATAAAGCTCTACCTGGAGGTCAACGACCTCAGAGGAAGCAATGATTCCGCCTGTCATCTGCTCCACCATGCCCTTTTCCACTGCCGGGATGAATTGGCGAGGAATCGAAGCGCCCACGATCTTGTCTATAAACTCAAAGCCTGAACCTCGCTCACCCGGCATAAGCCGTATGTAGCACTCACCAAACTGTCCGGCACCACCCGATTGCTTCTTATGCCTGTGATGCCCATCAGCGTTTGCTGTAATCGTTTCTTTATAAGGGATTTTGGGAATGCTCGTATCGACGGCCACACCCCTCGAACCCAATCGATGAAGGCAAGTACTCAAGTGTAAATCAGACAAACCATCAACAATGGTTTCATGGGTAGCGGGTTCACGTCGTATTTGAAAGCAAGGGTCTTCCTTTGCGATTTTCTGCAATTCCCCTCCAATTTTTTGCTCATCGTCCCGGCTCTTAGGGCGAACAGCCAAGGAACAAAAAGGGCGAGGCAACGGGTAGGGGTCAGAGTCAGCGGTTCCCTCTGAAACAAGAATGTCTCCTACCTTGAAATCTTCCATGCGGGAGACTGCAACCACGCTTCCAGGCCCCGCACTCTGCACAGATTCAAGATCCTTACCGAAAATACACGAAAGTCCATTCACCTTAAGTGGCTTGCCACCATCTGGCCCCTCCAGCACACCATCAGCTGCGAGGGTTCCTTGCAGAATCCGAAGGTATGTAATTTGCCCAAGATGCTTATCTGTCGCCACCTTCCAGACACGTGCGACGACTCGCCCACCCTCTCCACTGCCGTCCAAGTTTGGGAACTCTCGACGTTCCGCTTGCTGCGCTGCGGTGGGAAAACTAGAAGATATAAAATCAGAAAAATCGGCGACACCTATACCTCGTAGAGGATCCACACTAAATGCCGGGGCAAAAGTACCACTTGCCATAGCCCCTGGAATTGCTGTTTGAAGCGAAGTGTCGTCGACGGAACCTTCTTCCAGGTATTTCTCCATAAGCCCATCGTCACTTTCAACAATGGCATCCACTAGCGCTGATCGCTGCGATGATTCTTCTCCCAAGCCACTCTCTACTTTAGAAAAAGAAGTCCCTGTTCCATCGGCCAATGTCACAGGAACTACGACATGACCCAAATGCTCCTTCAAATTAGCAACAACATTGTCTAAATTTAAGTTGTCACCATCTAAATGGGTAATCACGACAGAGCGCGCCAGCCCCATTTCGCTGGCCAATTTCCACATATGGACAGCATGAAATGGAATCCCAGAATCCTGCGCTCCGACTGTAAGGACTGCGACATCGGCTGCACCCAAAGCTGTAACAGCATCAGCCTGAAAGTCAGGATAACCCGGGGTGTCTATCAAGTTAATCTCCCCCTCCCCTAGAGAGATATGAACCGCTGCACCCATTAAGCTATGCTGTTTTTCTCTCTCTTCCTCGTGAAAATCACAGAGAGTGGTGCCATCGTTCACGGAACCCAACCTATCGACTTTGCCTAAATGATGAGCGAGGGCCTCGATTAAGGAAGTCTTGCCAGCGCTAGAAGCACCGAGGAAAACTAAATTTCGAATCTTTTCGGAAGACATGGGATGAAAAAGTGAAAAAAAGAAGCACCGGGGGAAAGGTCCCCCGGTGCTATGGAGTTTAGCGTCCGAGACTTAGTCCAGGATGACGATCTCAACTCTCCGGTTGCCCGCTTTCGCCTCTTTCGAGGCATTATCACCTTTAGGAGAATATTCTCCATGGGCAGCGACACGAATAGCAGAAGAATCAACGGAGGCGCTTTTGATTAAAAAATCAGCAACGCTCAACGCTCTTGCCGCCGAAAGATGAAGGTTCGACTCCCACTTGGAGCGCTTAATGGGATCATTGTCCGTATGGCCTTCAATCCAAAATGTCTTGCCGGCATAGTTATCGGTCATTTCAGTCGCCACTTTTTGGAGTCCACTTTTACCTTTTGTGTTCAAAGTTGCGGATCCTGACTGGAAAGTCAACGCACTCGGCAGGTTTAAAACAATCCAATCACCTCGTCGCTCAACGCCAATGCTTGTACCAGCGAAGCGCCCTCGGAGTGCTTCAACTTCAGCATCTCGCTCAGCAATGTCCGCCTCCATCGCGGCAACGCGATTGCGAAGATCCGTGGCACTAGCTTGCTCTAAGGTGAGCATTTCACCTTTCTCTGTGGCACTAGCCATAGCCATGTCACGTTCATTACGAAGCCGAGAATTTTCTCGGTCCATCGCTTCCATATTGCGGTCTTGGTCAGCGATAATTTCAAGGTTTCTAGGGTTTTGACAGGACACCGCCAAAACGGCAGCGCCAAGAAGAAGAAGGGGGATTCGAATCATGAAAACAAAAAGGAGTTCAGTTGAGGAGAAGTTGGAGGGTTTTTGGCCAAGTTTCTAAAAAGAAAACTCGGGCAAAACCGGGGAACAAGAGCAAAATCGTAGTTCCCAAAACCAGAGGAGGACCAAACGGAATACGGCGGCCCAACCGCCAGCCACGAAAGAGCACCTTCGCTGTTGGGTTAAAAATCGCACGCTGGCGGTTTCTTTTCCAAACAAGAAGGGTCATTCTGACGACATTTAAAAGACCAAGGAGGGACCCAAGTAGGACGCCTACTAAGAGAGTCCAAAGGGCAGCCTCCAGACCCAGGAGAGCTCCAACGGCAGCCAGGAACTTAACGTCCCCAAAACCGAGCGCTTCCTGACCAAGAAGATAGGAAAATAGTGCTCGAATTCCAAATAGCAAAAGGAAAGAAATTATTCCGCTCACCACAGCGGCCACTAGAGCCAGCATTGCCTGCGACCCACAAATGTCGATAATTTGATTGCTTACGAACCACAGCGGTCGTGCGAAATCTGCTCCCAATTGGAATTCGGGGCAAAAAGGAGCTACCGCAATCCCAACAATGACACCTCCAAGGGTAATGCCATCCGGAAGTATCAAATGCTTCCAATCAACTACTGCTGCAATCCAGAGGGAAGTTAAGACTATTAGCGCCACTACTAGAGTCCCAAAAGACAGGGCAGCCCAACTGAACCCTGCAACCCAAAAAGCCAGGGCAAGAGTTAACTCATGACCTATGTAGGAGACTCCAATGGGAGCTTTGCAATCTCGACACTTTCCACGGAGGAGAA
>DNPI01000118.1 GCA_003501525.1 Planctomycetota bacterium | reverse complement strand
GAATCTTTCCGAGAAGCTGGATATGCGACTGCGGGATTTTTCAGCGGCCCCTACCTTGACCCTAAGTATGGATTCCAAAGGGGCTTCGATCTTTACAAGTCAGGCATGATGAACCCCGACGAGTTAGCTCGTCACCTCAAGGGCTGGAGCGACAGAGAAGTAGCTGCTGGCCGAGAGCAGCCCAGCGAACAAGTCCTCCGAGAAATCCGCGACAGGGTCTCGCACTGGGACATCACCTCGCCGCGCATCAACCGAATGGCATTAGATTTCCTCGACCATTCAGACAAGGAACGATTTTTCCTGTTCCTTCATTATTTCGATGTCCATTATGACCATCTACCAGGCAAAGCAGACCCAGACCTCAAGAAGGAATTCGACCCAAATTACGAAGGGTTTTTCCCAGGCGAGAACTGGTACTTCAACCCCGCCGTTCGAAATCCACGCCCTCCGCATGAACGGCGCATCAGCGCGAGAGATTTGGGCCATATCAAGGCCATGTACGATGCAGAAATAAACTGGGTGGACCGCCATGTCGGCGCAATTCTCGAGAAAGTTTCACAACTGGGATTAGAAAAAGAAACTCTAGTCGTCCTTTTGGCCGATCATGGCGACGAGTTTTTCGAACACGGCGGAATTGGTCATCGCTCCACGCTGCACAGCGAGCTGCTTGCTATACCGCTGATATTCAAAATCCCCGGCCTACCCAAAAACGGGAACCGGAGCATGGCTAACGCTCGTATATACGACGTAGCACCCACGATTCTGGACATGGCAGGCCTGCCTTCTCTCCCTTCCGCCGAAGGCGTCTCTCTACGCAATCACCTCACAAACCCTTCAAAAGCCACCGCCGGCAAAGGCGCGCTTGGGAGATTATTCGCCGGCTCTGCCACTGGCGGGCCGAATATTCGTGATTCGTGGCGTAATGAACGCTACACAGTTCTCCGAGAGTTCTCCATCGACAGCAAGCGAAGCAATCCGCAACTTCTCCAAGTACGCCCAAAGCGACTTAAGAAAACAGGGCAGCCATACCTAGTATTTGACCGAAGCGTCGACCCTCAAGAGATGCAGCCTCTTGCCCCTACCGATGACCGCTACCGCGAAGCGCTGGCAGCTTTTTGCCTCGATTTTCAGGAATCTTCCAAGCACGCTTCCGGCATCCCTCTTTCTCCACTCAGAGATCGCTACTCACCTCGAAAAAGCAAGGAAGAAATTGCGACATTAGCCGCAATGGGCTACACAGACGGGACCCCCACGGAGAGCGACGAACCTCGAACACCACCGCTAGGAATCTTCCCAGAACCTTGCCTTAATCCTTGAGAAGGACTTTCAATATTTTCCGCTTTCCGACTTGGAGAAGAATACCTTCTGGATGGACACTCAGGTCAACTTGAGAGCCAACATCCGAAGCAACTTCACCGTCAATCCGCACTCCACCTTGTTCAATCCACCGGCGAGCCTCACTCGTACTAGAAGCGAGCCCAACATGCTTAAGAAAACTAGGTAAAGCCAGCGGCCCAGGATTGCATTTGAACGCTGGAATGTCCTCAGGCAACTCTCCGCCTTGGAACCTCTTTCGAAATGCAATCGAAGCGGCATCCGCGCTCTCCGAATCATGAAGCCATTCTGTGACTTCACGAGCCAATCGGTCTTTAGCTTCGCGCGGATGGCCCAACAAAATCTGGTCGATTTCCGCTTCGTCGACATCGACCAAAAGACGAAACCAAGGCTCCATAGCAGCATCTGACAGGCTCATCACTTTTCCAAAAACTTCATCGGGATCCGAGCCAAGGGGGACATGGTTTCCGCTTGTTTTGGACATTTTCTTTCCGTCCGTCCCGAGCAGGAGATGGGTAGTAAGGCAAATTTGCGGCTTTTGCCCTTCTCGCTCCTGAAGCAGTCTCCCCATATGCAAATTAAACAGCTGGTCATTCCCCCCAATCTCTACATCGGCTTTAACCTCAACGGAATCCCAACCCTGCATCACGGGATACATCAACTCGTGGAGATGCACCGGCAAACGACCTTCCATTCGCTTTTTGAAATCGTCGCGTTCGAGCATGCGCGCCACTGTGGCGCGAGCAGCAAGAAGTAGGCCATCGAAAAAATCCATCTTGCCGAACCATTCGCTGTTCCTCCGGATTTCACACTTGCCTTCTTCCAAATCAAGAATGCCACCTATTTGCTCCAAATAAGTGGAAGCATTCGCCTCAACCTCTTCCTTGTCAAGCGGGGGGCGCTGCTCGTTCCGCCCAGTCGGGTCACCCAAACGTGCAGTCGCATCTCCAAGGATTAATACCGGTAGATGCCCGTGTTCCTGAAATCTGCGAAGAACACGAATTGGCACAGCGTGCCCAATGTGAATATCAGCAAAAGTAGGGTCTATTCCAAACTTCACCCGCAAAGGCCGCTTTTCTTTTTCGGCGGCTATCAAGCGTGTCTCGAAATCATCTCGAGTGACCACATCAGAGGCTCCCCTCAAAAAGGGGGCCAGCAGGCCAGAGGAGTCAGCGGGAGGATTCACTGTCGCTTATTGTGCGGAGTCCCCACCACTCCTTCCAGGACTTAGAGCTCTCGCCCGCATCTTCTTGAGACAAAAACCTGAGACCCGAAATGACAACAGCAACGCGAAAAGGGTCCTGTGCACTCTCAAAACTCCCCACAAGGAGAGCAAGAGCAGCCTCTTTCTCTTCCTCCCGGAGCAAGGCACACGAACACAAAATTCGAGGGTCCGCCTCGGAGCTGATGTCCAAAAGCGCCTCTGACAGATGCCCCAGTGGGTCACCTGACAAACGCTCCCACCCAAGGGGCAGAATTAAAAATTGGCCCACACCAAAATCCAAACTCTGAAGGGGAAGAGATTCCCCATTCAACTGCGCGCCTCCAATTCGGGCTCTTGCCTCAACCCGAGCTTCCCACACAGAGGACGGGTCTCCCGGCATATCAAGTGGAACTTGGACTGAAACATTCCACGCCTCATCTTCCCCAAGGAGAGGCGGAGACGGAACAGTCACAATACGTCGCCGAACGACCTCCTCCCACCCTCCAAAAAGCGGCCATCTCCGAAAGGAAAACTTCAGCTCAAGTGGGACCTTTTCGTCGCTACCGAGCAGAGCAAGCGATCCGGGACCGCCAAAATTCAAGTCTAATGAGATATGCGCAACTCCGCCTATCGTGTAAGGATTTGATTCGGCCACAACCTTGGCGCGTTCTTCTAAGTGCGCTTTAAGCCACCGAGCACGGAGAACAGCAAACTCCAATTCGGATGGACCTTCAGCCACATAGACATTACCCGGCAGCACCGCTTCACCATCGGAGGGCGACACCGCGCATCCGAACCCGCACATCCACAAAACCCATATGAGGTCTTTCAGATGCCGAAAAATGCTTTGACGCAGTCTTACTACTCTTCCTCGTCTTCAGCAGGTGCTTCGG
>DNPI01000245.1 GCA_003501525.1 Planctomycetota bacterium | reverse complement strand
GGAAGCGTTCTTTTTCGAGCCATTGCTTAACTTTTGAAGAAGGTCGTTCTTCAAGAATTTGGCGGACCTGAGGTTCTCCATTGGGTTGATTATCCGGATCCGATTTGTCCGGAAGATGGATGGGTGGTGGAAACTCGAGCGATTGGGTTAAATTTTGCAGAAGTCGTAGAGAGGCGAGGACAGTATCGGAGAGATCAAAAAACTCCGTACGAAATGGGGAAAGAAGCTTCTGGAATTATTTGTGAAAAAGGTCCCTCTGCTGAAGGATTTGAGGTCGGTGATGCTGTCATCGTCGTGAAATTTAACAATGGCTGTTACGGCGAGAAGATATCCGCAGTCCCGGGCCAAGTCTTGCTCCCCCCGGAGGGCTTTTCTTTTGCTGAAATGTCATCGTTTGCTAATACTTGGGCAACAGCTTGGCTTGCTTTGGAAGAAATGGGAAGGGTGCGGCCAGGAGAGAGTGCTTTGATTCAGGCTGCGGCGGGCGGGGTTGGAACCGCTGCGGTTTTATTGGCTCGCAGCTTGGGCATGGCCCCGATAATCGGCACAGCGGGCACCCATGAAAAATGCCGCTTAGTTGAGAGTCTTGGTGCTAGTCGGTGTGTGGATTACACATCCGAAGATTTCAGGGGAACCGTCACTGAAATTACAAAAGGAAGGGGCGTTGATTGGTGCTTGGAATCCGTGGGGGGAGAGGTTTATGAGAGAAGCTTGGAATCTTTGGGGCCCACAGGAAGGTTAGTGCTGATTGGTTTTTCTTCTTTATCGGGGGACTACTCAGAGCAAATCCCACGACTTCACCCTTTGACCCTTTTTCATCGCTCTATATCTGTTTCCGGTCTCAATGTTGACAAGCTGGATTATCCGACTCTAGAGGGCTGTTGGGATAGCTTGGTTAAGCATGTCAACCATCATGGATTGCGGCCGGTTATTGGCCCTTCTTTTTCTTTCTCCGATATTGTCGCTGCCCACACTGCTTTGGAATCTAGGAATTCGACTGGGAAAGTTGTCCTAGAGGTTGATGCTTCTTAATCGTCGCCGGCGTAGCCCAGCTCTTCGAGGAGGGCTTCATGAGTGATTGATGGCGGTTTATCGGTGGTTAGTCCAGAGTGGGCATCTCTGGCTATTGTTTGGCTGATTTTTTCAGCGAGATTTCTTGGAACGATATCTTCTGCCAAGTTGAGCATTTCTGAGGGATCTTCTTGTAGATGGATTAGGCGGACTGTGCTGGGCGCTTGCTCAATCTGGTCTGCAGTGCTCCATTCCCCAGTCCATTTCAAATCATTCCATCTCACAGCTACTTCATCTTGATCGGTTGCGACGTGAATCCGATTGGGCATTGCCCCTAGATGGACTGGGCGGCCGTCAAAACTCTCTAAGAGTGGAATCCCAGCAAGGGCGAGAAGAGTGGGTACGACATCAGTGAGGTGTGGTACCCCTTCGATCGTTCCCGGACGCACTTTTCCAGGGGCCCAGAGGATGAAAGGTACACGTAGGTTTGGCTCCAAAAGTGTATTGGCGTGGCGCATCCACCCCTGTTCTCCGAAATGCTCGCCATGATCTCCAGTAACTAAAACAATGGTGGGGCGTTCGTTCGCTTCTAATTTCTCTATTAGCTGAGACAAGGCTCGGTCGACTTCGGCAACCTCTTCGAGATAAAGAGAGTGATACCAATCAACCGCGGCCATTGCGCCGGAGTCTTCATTTAAAAGGGCCTTTTCTGTATCGATTAGCATGCTCCCGATAACCCTATCTCCTTGGGCAGGGAGGAATCTCTTTGGGACTTTTTTCTTCGCGAGATTTGACCGAGCTGTTCTTTGTGCAGCTGGTGCTTCATAGGGCGAGTGGGGGTCCATAAAGTGCAGAAAAAGAAAGAAGGGGTTCTCTTGCTTTGTTAAAGCGTCGATTTGCGTAGAGGCAATATCTACAACGGCCTGAGCAGTGCTGTGGTTCCGTGCAGCCACCGCCCGATAATCGGCGTAGACCCAAGAAAGTGCCCTGCGGCTCCATTTTCGTCCAAGAATCCATCCGGTCCATCCATGGTTTAGTAATTCCTCGTGGATTGGACGTAACCTTCCTCGTAGTACCAGCGTGTCATCGAAAGCGTCAAATCCGCGAGTCCAGCCAAATTCGGCTCCCATTAATGGGTTGGAAACCACTCCGAAAGTTTCCCATCCGGCGGCCTGCATTCGTTCGGCTAGGAGGGTGTGCTTCGCAGGTGGTCGTTCCCGGTTTTCCCGAACGCCGTGCGACATCGCGTCGAGGCCGGTCAACATTTCCAAGTGTCCAGGAATAGTTTGGTTGCTCCCTGAGAGAGCAAAGGAAGAATAGAGACCTTCGGTGCGAAGTCTGTCGAGAGTGGGTGTAGTTGCCGAATCTGGGCCAAAAACAGAATCAGCGCGACATGTGTCGATAGATACAAGAATTATGTCCGGCGATCCGGTTGGAGCTTTTGGACCAGAGGAGGCGCTCCATTCTTGAGGGTGTTCACCTTGCATTGCTAGCCATGGCGTGGCCAGTGTCCAGGTCCCAGTAATTACGATTATTAATTTGCAGGCTAGGGTGGAAGGAGCAGGAAGCCTCGGTGCAGCTCGCAAAGCGAACAGTAATGTGCAGGCAGAGCTAGCCAAAAGCAGAGCAAGCCAAAAGGGGAAATCAAGGCCAACAAGGAGGGGAAGTCCAGCAACGACACAGCCAATCCAGAAAAACTGCTTTCTAGAGGAGGTTAATCCTCGTCGCAAGAGAACCCAAATAATTACGGCCATCAATGTGGCTAGCCACGTCCCCACCCAACCCGATCCGAGTAATTCAGGCCTCCCGGCGAGGGTTCCCCAGGTTGCTGATAGAAAAAAATCTACTCCTGCAACCACGGATGCCCCGGCCCATGCGGGGAGTAGCGCCTCGAGACCCTTTCTTAGCATCTTAAAATTGTAGGCCGTGGAGTAATTGTTTGCGATGTGCGAGAATCCCCGTGAAGCAACACCAGCAAACTATGGATTTTTCTTTAGAAGAAGAGCATGAAATGATTCGAGACTCGGCGCGTGAATACGCCGAGCGGGTCCTGAAGCCAGCCTCGACTGAGTGGGATCGAGCGGAAGCTCTTTCGGACGAAGGGCTAGCTGCTGCTGCGGAGGCGGGATTTATGGGCTTGACTACTCCTGAAGAGAATGGAGGCACAGGTTTCGGGAATCTTCATAGTTGTTTGATGCTCGAGGAGATTAATCGTTGGGATGCTGGAATGGGCGTCACTCTTTCTGTACATAATTCCCTCGTTTGTTCTCTTGTCGCGCGACATGGCAGTGAAGATCAGAAAGGCCGATGGCTTCCTCGCCTTGCTTGCGGAGAGCTTCTGGGAGCTTATTGTTTAACTGAGCCTCAGGCAGGTTCGGATGCGGCATCGATTAGATGCCGTGCCGAAAAGAGTGATGGTGGGTGGACCTTGAAGGGGACGAAATCGTGGGTTACTAGTGGAGATAGGGCTGGGCTTTATGTTGTTTACGCGGTTACGGATCCCGATGCGAAGCCAGGTTATGGGATAGGGGCTTTTTTGGTACCAGCTTCTGCAGAAGGTGTCCGTGCGGGAAAAAAAGAGGAGAAGCTGGGTATTCGTTCGAGTACTACAACCGAAGTGTTGCTTGAAAACGTTTTTGTGCCAGAGACGGACGTTATTGGTGACCCTTGTGAAGGGTTTAAAATTGCT
This sequence comes from Planctomycetota bacterium, assembly GCA_003501525.1. GTDB lineage: Bacteria > Planctomycetota > UBA1135 > UBA1135 > UBA1135 > UBA1135. The sequence goes on along the minus strand of DNPI01000245.1, from coordinate 1,164 downwards.
TTGGATGCTCTAGATGGGGGGAGGTTGGGCATTGCTTCGCAAGCCTTAGGGATTCATCGCGCTTGCTTAGAAGACAGCCTTTCTTATGCCAAAGAGCGCGAACAATTTGGAAAGCCTATCGCTGAATTTCAGGCGATTGCTTGGAAGTTGGCAGATATGGCAACATCCCTTGATGCCTCGCGACTTCTTGTCCACAGAGCTGCGTGGTTGCGTGATCAAGGAGAAATCTGCACAAAAGAGTGCTCGATGGCGAAGCTTGCTGCTTCGCGGGCGTGTAATGAAGCCGCCCAAGATGCTGTTCAAATTCATGGTGGTGCGGGGTATACGACTGAATTTCGTGTGGAGAAATATTTCCGTGATGCGCGCATTACGGAGATTTATGAAGGGGCTACCGATATTCAGCGATTGGTTATTTCGAGGAAACTACTTCGTTAGTAGGTGAGCGCTTATGGATATGGAGCCACACGCTGAACGCATAGACAAAGGAGACATTGGTGCAGGATTCAAAAAGGGAAATGTCGGTGCTCTGGCCCGTGCGATTTCGCACATTGAAGAGAATCTGCAATCGACGCATTCTCTTTTTACGCAACTGGGTGTTACTGGGACGGAACCTAGTTGGAGGACTGGCATTACAGGACCTCCCGGCGCAGGAAAGTCGACGATTGCCGCTTTTCTCGCCAAGGCGTGGGGTAAAGAAGATGTGCGCACGGCTTTTATTGCAGTAGATCCCAGTTCGGACAGAACAGGTGGAGCCTTGCTGGGCGATAGAATTCGAATAGATGAAGCCTTTGAGGTTGATGGGGTTTATGTCAGAAGCATGGCTTCTCGCGGAAGTCTTGGTGGCTTGGCTCAAGCTGCTGGCGCGGCTGCCGATCTCTGTGCAGCGTTCGGGTACGGAGAGGTTCTCTTGGAGACTGTTGGTGTCGGCCAAGTTGAGATTGATATAGCTTCTCAAGCCGATGTAGTAGTAGTAGTGCTTCATCCCCGGAGCGGGGACAGTGTCCAAGCTATGAAGGCGGGCCTTTTGGAAACAGCCGATATTTTGTTGGTCAATAAAGCTGACGTGCCAGGAGCCGAGGCGACAGCTCGTGATTTAGAGGGAGCCTTGAATCTGGCAGGTAACGCTTCGGTCCCTCCGGTCTTGTGTTGTTCTGCATTGGACGG